>JBIOXT010000021.1:0-3308 GCA_044869795.1 bacterium
CATCCCCGTGAAGCTCGTCGGCACCGGCGAGGGGCTCGATGACCTGCAGCCGTTCGATCCCGCCGCGTTCGCCGAGGCCCTCCTCCCTTAACGTACGGGACTAAGGGACTGCTCGGTTGACTGTAAAGCATATCTCCTTTACAGTTAGAGATACCCATGCATCGTGCGCTCGGCCAGAGGCTGCGGATCATCCGCCTCCTCGATGTCTACGGCGCGCTGCTGACGCGGCGGCAGCAAACCATGCTGCGCCTGTACTATGATCGCGACCTGTCGTTGGGGGAAATTGCCGAGAAGCTGCGCGTTACGCGGCAGGCCGTGCACGACAGCCTGCACCGGTCCATCGGTGAGCTCCGCCGTCTGGAGTCGCTGCTGCAGGTGGTGGCGCGCGCAGAACGGGACGCGCGCGAGCGGCATATCATGGCCGGGCGGATGAGGGTGCTGGAAGCGGCGATCAACCGCCTGGCCGATCGCATCGACCGGAAGACGGCAACGCGGCTGCGGGGCACGATGGCCAGCGTGCGCAGGGCCGCGGGAGCGTGATGCCGCAGTACTTCGCGCGGCGGCCCGCGGCGCCGTCCCGGCCGCGGGTGATCCACGCCAGGCTGCGCGGGCGTGAATGGACCTTTCGGACGGACCGCGGCGTATTTTCACCGGTGGGGGTCGATGCAGGAACGCGCCTGCTGGCCGAAACGATGGAGCTGCGGCCCACGGATCAGGTCCTCGATATGGGATGCGGCTACGGCGTGCTGGGGCTGGTCGCGGCGGCGCTGGTCCCGTCGGGGCGGGTCGTGATGGTGGACGTCAACGAGCGCGCGGTGACCCTGGCCCGAGAGAACGCGGCGGCGGCCGGCCTGAGCAACGTCGAGGTCCGCCAGGGAGACGGCACCGCCCAGATCACCGAGGGCGGGTTTGACGTGGCGGTGAGCAATCCACCCATCCGCGCCGGGAAAGCCACCGTGCACCGCCTGATGCGGGAAGTGTATGACTGCCTGCGGCCCGGTGGACGATTCTACTTTGTCGCGCGCACCGCCCAGGGAGCGAAGACGCTGGCGCGCGACGCTGCGGGAATTTTCGATCAGGTCGAGGAGATCGAGCGCGGCGGCGGCTATCGCGTGTACGTGGCGACGCGGGCCTGACGCATGGAGGCCAACGGTGTTTGAAGCACTGCAGGGTCGTCTCCAGAAGATCGTCGCTTCGCTCAGCGGCCGCGGCGCGCTCAGTGAGGCCGACGTCGATGCCGTCCTGCGCGAGGTGCGGCTGGCCTTGCTGGAAGCCGACGTGAACTTCAAAGTGGCCCGTGTCTTCGTCGAGCGCGTGCGGGCCCAGGCCATCGGCCAGGACGTCCTCAGGCACTTCTCGCCGGGCCAGCAGGTCGTCAAGATCGTCTACGACGAGCTGGTCCGCCTCTTGGGTGGGACCACCAAGGAACTGCGGTTCGCTGAGCGCCCCCCCACGGTGGTCATGCTGGTCGGACTGCACGGGGCCGGCAAAACGACGACCGCAGGAAAACTCGCCTCGTGGCTGAAGCGGCGCGGTCGGCGTCCGCTGCTCGTCGCGACCGACCTGCGCCGGCCTGCTGCCGTCACGCAACTCGAGGTGGTCGGAAAACAGGCGGGTGTACCGGTGTTCGCACAGCCCGGCGCCGCCGACCCCATTACCGTCGCGACGTCGGCGGTCGAGCACGCCCTGCACGACGGCCATGACATCGTGATCGTGGACTCCGCCGGCCGGCAGCACATCGACGACGCGTTGATGGCTGAACTCACGCAGATGCGCGACGCCGTCCATCCTCAGAATGTCCTGCTCGTCGTCGACGCCATGACCGGGCAGGATGCCGTGGCGATGGCCGAGCGGTTCCACAGCGCCCTGGACCTGGACGGACTCATCGTCACCAAGCTCGATGGCGACGCGCGCGGCGGCGCGGTGCTGTCGGTCGTGGAGGTGACCGGGTGCCCCGTGGTCTTCGCCGGCGTCAGCGAGAAACTCGACGGCCTCGAGCCGTTCCATCCGGACCGCATGGCCTCGCGGATCCTCGGGATGGGCGACGTGCTGACGCTGATCGAGCGGGCCCAGGATGCTGTGGATGCCGAGGCCGCCGCCGAGATCGAACGGAAGCTGCGGCGCGCCGAGTTCACGCTGGAGGACTTCCGCGACCAGCTGGCTCAGGTCAAGAAGCTGGGACCGATCGAGTCGCTGCTGGAGATGCTGCCCGGCGTCGGGGCGCGCGCCCGCGGTGCGGCCGCCGGCGTCGACGACAACGCGCTGGCCCGCGTCGAGGCGATGATCGATTCGATGACGGTGGAGGAGCGGCGCCACCCGCATCTGATCGACGGCAGCCGGCGCCGGCGCATCGCCCGCGGCAGCGGCGTCACCATCCAGGATGTGAACCGGCTGCTCCGCCAGTTCGAGGAGGCCAGGAAATTGTTCAAACGGGTCGGCGATCTGCAGAAAGGCAAGCGGGGGAAGATCCAGTTTCCGCTTCAATAGCCCAAGGAGGTCGGTCATGGTCAAGATCCGGTTGATGAGGTTAGGCGGCAAGCACCAGCCGTTCTACCGGTTGGTGGTGGCCGATTCGCGCTCACCGCGCAGCGGCCGCTACATCGAAATCATCGGGCAGTACAACCCGACGACGGATCCCTCCAGCATCACCGTGAATGAGGCCAAGGCGCTGTCGTGGCTGCGCAAGGGCGCGCGTCCTTCTGACGCGGCGCGGGTCCTGTTGCAACGGTCGGGCGTGCTGGCGAAGGCCGCGGCGCAGTCCGCCGGCAAGTCCTAGCGCGCCGGGGCGCAGGCATGGAACAGGCGGCGGGACTGCGCGAATTGGTCGAGTTCGTGGCGAAGGCGCTGGTGGACGATCCCGGTGCGGTCCACGTCACGGAGGTCGATGGCGAGCACACGGTCGTACTCGAGGTCCGCGTGGCACCGGCGGACATGGGAAAGGTGATCGGCAAGCAAGGACGCATCGCCCGGGCCCTGCGCGCGGTCGTGAAGGCCGCGGCGATCCGTGCCGGCAAACGGGTGATGGTGGAGATCGTGCAGTGAATCGTGCGGGGAGGTAGGGGATGGGGATCACCATTACGCGACCGGTCGTGATCAGAGCGATCGTGACCGAGAGTTTCAAACGGCTGTACGTCCAGGACCTTGAAGATGCCATCAAGCGGGTGGAATCGCTGGTCGAACAGCTGGACACGCAAATCCGCCGCAGCGAATTGGAGCGGCAGGTCACCCCGCAGGCCCGCGCCATCCGTCAGCAGTTGGAGCTGGAGCGCTCACGCCAGGATGCGGCCCGGGCCGAGCTGACCATGCGG
>JBIOXT010000022.1:0-16577 GCA_044869795.1 bacterium
GGATAACACCTGGATTCAGTTTGCCTGTATCCCTTTTATCCCTTTTATCCCTCTTATCCCCCTTATCCCGCTCTCCGTCGCCGGGCCCGCTGCCACAGCCAGATCTCAGTACCCTGGGGGTCGCGGAACGAGGCGTACCATCCCATCCCGGGAACCTGGGCCTTGGGCTGCACGACCGTGCCGCCGGCCGCCCGCACCGACTTCAGCGTGTCGTCGACGTTGGAGACGCGCACGTACACCCGCACCGGGGACTTGGTCGGAATCGTCTTGACCTTGTAGAGGCCGCCGCCCACGCCCTTCTTCGGATCGAACAACGTGTACCCGGGATCGAAATCGCGGAACTTCCACCCGAACAGTTTTCCGTAGAACCGCTTGGCCTTGGCGAGATCTTTCGTGGGAATCTCCACGTGCGTGACGTCGTGCATCTGCGATCGCCTCCATTGATGCCGGTCTGATTTCGAGTTCGGCGGACACATGATCACCCCTCGTGCGCCGCATCCGCTAAGCGTTAGCCTGATGGCAGGAGCGACGGCACGCGAGCGAAAATCGAAAACGATGTGGATACCCCGCTGTGGAAGGCTGTTACCGCGGAAATCATCGGCACGTTCACCCTCGTCTTCATCGGGGCCGGATCGATCATGGCCGATCAACTCACCGGCGGGAAGATCGGGCTCGTCGGGATTGCGCTCGCGCACGGCCTCGCCATCGGGACGATGGTGCTTGCGGTCGGGGCGGTGTCGGGGGGGCACTTCAATCCGGCGGTAACGCTGGGCTTCCTGGTTGCCGGGCGACAAACACTCAAGCGCGGACTCAACTACATAGGAGCACAGGTCATTGGCGCCGTCCTAGCAGCCTCGTTCTTGACCGTAGTTTTTCCTGAGGCCACACGTCGTGCCGTTCATCTGGGAACGCCGGAGCTTGCTTCGGGAATACCAGCTGGCATCGGCATTTTTGTGGAGGCCATCCTGACGTTCTTACTCGTTACGGTAATCTTCGGCACGGCGGTCGATCCCAGGGGGCCCCGAGTGATTGCAGGACTGGCTATTGGTCTTGCCATTACGATGGACATTCTTGCGGGAGGAGCATTGACGGGTGCAGCGATGAACCCGGCGCGGGCGTTCGGCCCAGCGCTCTACGCCAACTTTTGGGAAAATCAGTCCGTGTATTGGATCGGACCGTTCGTCGGGGCCATCGTGGCAGCCGTCATGTACCGCTCGATGATGGATTCCGCGAATCCCAACGGTAGGTGAAGCAAAGTGAAGCTGACGTATTTCGGCCACGCCACATTCTTGTTGGAGTCGGGCGGCACGTCGATCCTGATCGATCCGTTCGACGCCAAAGTAGGCTACCCGCAGCCCGCGATCTCGCCGTCGGCGGTGACGGTGTCGCACGAGCATGGGGATCACAACCACGTCGCCATGGCGCAGGGAAACCCGAAAGTCATTCGGGGCCTCACGAACGGCGGCAAGGACTGGGCGGACGTGGCCGAGGAGGTCGGCCCCTTCAAACTCTCCACGGTCCATTCGTACCACGATACGTCCAAGGGCCAGAACCGCGGGAAGAACGCGATCTTCATCTTCGAGGCGGAGGGTCTGCGCGTCGTCCACGCCGGCGACCTCGGCCACCCGCTCAGCGCCGAGCAGGTAACATCGCTGGGCCGCGTCGACGTGTTACTGATTCCCGTCGGCGGGCACTTCACCATCGGGCCGCAGGAAGCCGAGGGCGTGATCGATCAGCTGAACCCGCGCGTCGTGATCCCGATGCACTACAAGACCGCCGCGAACAAAGACTGGCCGATCGGATTCGCCGAGACCTTTACGAACGGCAAGCCCATTGTCGAGAAGGGCCCGGTGGTGACCGTCGCGCGCGATGCGCTCCCCGCCCGTCGGGAGGTCTGGGTCCTCAGCCACTCAGGTATGTGAGCAGCGTCCGCACGCCGTAGCCGGTGGCGCCTTTCGGAAGATAGGGACCGGTGCCTTCCTTCGTATCCAGGAACGCGACGGGTGCGATGTCGATGTGGGCCCACGCGCGGCCGCCGACAAATTCCTTCAGGAACACCGCCGCTTTCTCCGCGCCGCCGTAGCGCCCGCCGGAGTTGCGCAGATCGGCGATCTGGCTGCGCATCTCGTCGAGGAACTCGTCGTACAGCGGCAGTTGCCACATCCGTTCCCCGGCCCGGACCGCCGCCTCGAGCAGCCGCGAGACCAGCGGCTGATCGTTCCCCATCACCGCCGCCGCGAGATACCCCATCGCCACCATCGCCGATCCGGTCAGCGTGGCCAGATCGATGATCTCGTCGGGTTGATGCTGGGCTGCGTAGGCCAGTGCGTCGGCGAGGATGACCCGGCCCTCCGCATCGGTGTTGTTGATCTCGATGGTCATCCCGTTCATGGCCCGGACGATGTCCCCGGGTTTGGTCGCGGTTCCGCTGGGAAGGTTTTCGACCGCCGGCACCACCCCGATCACGCGCACGGGCGGCGCCAGCGTGGGCAGCGCCCGCATCGTGGCCAGCACCGCCGCGCCCCCCGCCATGTCGGACTTCATCGTGTCCATATCGTCCGCTTTCTTGAGGCTCAGCCCGCCGCTGTCGAACGTCACGCCCTTGCCGACGATGGCGACCGTCTTGCGCGGCCTGGCTGGAGCATATTCGAGCACGGTCAGGCGCGGCGCCTGCGCGCTGCCCGCGCCCACGGCAAGGATCGCGGCCATGCCCTGGGCCCGCATCGCCACGTCGTCGAGGATGGTCGTGTGCAGGCCCGCTTTGCGGCCGATGTCCGCCGCCAGATCCGCCACATAGGCGGGCGTCACTTCGTTTGGCGGTTCGTTGACCAGATCGCGCGCGAAGACGGTGGCGTCGGCGAACAACCGCCCGCGTCTCAGCCCGGCTTCGACATCGCCGCGGCGCGATGCATCCGCCAGCAGGGTGACCCACTCGACCTCGCCGCCGCGGTGCGGCTTGTAGCGGGTGAACCGGTAACCGCCGAGGATGGCGCCTTCGACCCGGGCCTGTGTCAGGACCTCCGCGGAGTGCGGCGGGATCGCGACCGGCGCCAGCGCCAGGTGCGTCGCGTGCATGTCGGCTGCCCTGCGCACCGTGGCCGCGGCGGCCTGCCGCAGGACGTCGAGGTCAAACGACGCCTTCGGGCCCAACCCGGCGATGATGACGCGCTTTGCCGGAATCCGTCCATGGGTATGCACGACGAGCGTGCTGCCCGCCTTGGCCTCGAACCGCTCTTCGGCGACCACCTGGGACAGCACGCCGCCCAGGGCCTCGTCGAGCCGGCCGCCCGCGCCC
Organism: bacterium; assembly: GCA_044869795.1. Taxonomy (GTDB): domain Bacteria; phylum Sysuimicrobiota; class Sysuimicrobiia; order Sysuimicrobiales; family Kaftiobacteriaceae; genus DASXUC01. Next base: position 3,296 of record JBIOXT010000022.1, read on the forward strand.
TGCAGGGCCCCGTCGTCAAAGATCCCGGCCGCGATGGCGTCGCATGGAAACGATTCGGCAGCGTCCGTGGAGATGCGGAAGTCCATCAGTCGGTCTCCTTCTGTTCGCCGACGCCTCCGGCGACGGCGAGCGCGTACACCAATTTCATCACCGCGACATCTTCCACCGCGATGCCCTGCGATTCAAACAACGTGATCTGATCAGACGCCCGGCGGCCCGGAAGTCTGCCCGCCACGATCGCGCCGAGTTCCACGACCTGGTGCCACTCCAGTAGCCCGTCGGTCACCGCCCCGATCAGATCGCCGGCCTCGATCTGGGCCTGCTCCACGTCGTCAACCGTCAGGAGGTCGGCCCGCGTCACCGCGTCGGTGTCCAGCTCGCGCCTGGCCGACCAATTGGAGCCGATGGCGTTGATGTGCATTCCGGGCCGCAGCCACCGCCCCTCCAGCACGGGCTCGCGCGCGGTGGTCGCGGTGACCACGACGTCGACGTCTTCGATCGCGTCGGCGGCGGAATCGACCGCGACGACTTCCGCCCCCAGCTCTTCGATCATCTCCTGGGCGAACGCACCGCGGCGCCCGACGTCGCGGCTGTAGGCCTTCACCAGGGCGACCGGACGGACGCAGGCAATGGCGGCGATCTGACTGCGCGCCTGCCAGCCGGTCCCGATGATCCCCACCGCCCCGGCGTCGGGGACGGCCAGGTACTTCGTGGCGACCGCGCTCGCGGCGCCCGTGCGCATCTGTCCCAGCCGGTTGGCTTCCATCACGGCCAGGAGCTCCCCGGTCTCGGTGCTGTACAACATGCCGACGAACCGGGTTCCCTTCCGCGAGCTGGTGTAGGCCTTCAGGCCCATCACACCCAGGTCGGGCAGGGCCGCGGACATGAGGTGCATGATGGTGCCGTTGGTGGTGATGCGCTGGCGCGGGCGGTTGATGGCCCGCCCCAATCCGTGCTGGCGGAACGCGTCCTCCACGACGGCGATGACGTCGGGCATGCGAAGCAGGCGCGTGACATCGTCTTCGCGGAGCGATAACGGCATGGCATCCAGGTCTTTCTTGTCAATCCGGAACGCCCCCTGCCCCCCTATACTGGCGATAGTCGTTCGTCGATCATCGATACTCGATAAACCCTGGTCCAGCGCCTGCTCGACGATCGACGATCCACGACCGACGATCGGTGTCTGAGGTAGGTCATGATCGACGACTCCTGGTACCAGCGTCCCCCGGCGGCTCCGGTCGAGCAGCTGGCCGGCGGCGTGGTCGTGCGCCGTGCAGATGGCCGGCTGCTCGTGGCGCTGATCAGGGAAGGCGCGCGTCCGGGGTACTCGCTCCCCAAGGGGCACGTGGAATCCGGCGAAACACCCGAGCAGGCCGCGGAGCGTGAGGTTGCGGAGGAGACCGGACTGCGAGGGCTGATGCTGCTCGGCGGCCTCGGCGTGCGGGAGCGGCTGGATTTTACACGGCGGGTCTGGAACGTCACGCACTACTTCCTGTTCCTCGCCCCGCCGACGTGGCGGGGCAGGGCGGAGTGGTTTCTGCTCGAGGACCTCCCGGTGATGTTCTGGCCCGAACAGCGCGGGCTCATCGAGACGGCTCAGGCCCGCCTGCAGACGGTCATGAAGCGTTCTGTCGTGGACCAGTTCACGACACGCGCCGCGGCGTACGCGCGAAGCGCGAGTCATGCAGGCGATGATGACCTGTCCCTGCTGATCCGGCATCTCCGGCTGCGGCCTACCGACCGTGTGCTGGACGTCGCCACGGGGACGGGTTTTACCGCGCTGGCAGCCCGGCGGGTGGCACGGTTCGTCGTCGGCCTGGATCTCACGCCGGAGATGCTTCTCGAAGCCCGGAAGCTGGCGGCCACCAGCGACATCCACTGGGTGGAGGGAGATGCGGAGGCGCTGCCCTTCCGGCCCGCGTCGTTCTCGGTTGCCGTCGTGCGGCGCGCTCCCCACCACTTCCCGGACGTCGACCGGGCCGTGCGTGAGATGCTCCGCGTCACCGACCCGGGCGGCCGGGTCGGGATCGTCGACCAGGTTCCCCCGGACGATCCGGCGGGGCGCGCGTTGATGGAGCACCTGGAGAGGCTGCGGGATCCCAGCCACGTGCGCGCCCTCTCTGCCGGCGAGTGGGGCAGGCTGATCGAAGCATCGGGCGCGGTGATCGAATTCAGTCGGGTCATCGAAAGCCCGGTGACGTTTGCGGAGTGGCTCGATCTGGCGGGGGTGGAGCCCGGGCGTGTGAAGGCGATTGAGGCCGCGCTGGATGCCGCACCCGCCGAAGCCCGGGTACAGATCGGCGACCTCGCTGCGCGGCCGCGGAGATTCCAGAAGCGGCGGATCGTGCTCGTTGCCCGGAATCCCTAGCGCGCCGTGACGGCCTCCACGAAAGCACGTCGTGCATCGAGCGCGGGCGAAGCGGTGTCGCAGAACGCGGCCCACCGCTCGCGGATGACGGCCACTGTTTGCGGCGGGACATCGAGCGCCAGCGGCGGCTCCGCCCACGGGACGACATCGACGTGCAGCGCGAGGTCATCGCAGTAGTCCACCGCGGCGTCGAGGCGCGCCTCGGCGGCATCCACACCGATGGCGACCGTCAAGGATGGCTCGCCCCGGTCGACCGCCGCGGCGATCAGGAGCTTCGTCAACGCGGCTAGCGCGATCACCGCGCGCACGCCGGCCCAGCGGATCTGGATGTTCCCGGGCGCCTCCTGTCCGGCCCACGCCCCCAGGTCCCGCACCCACGCGTCGGCGGCCGCAAAACACCGCGTCGCCGTCACGGCCAGCGGCGCGGACTCGACGCGGCCGGTGTGGACGAGGACGGCGACCGCCCCGGCTTTTGCCTTCTCGGCCTGCGAGGGCGTGGCGATCCGCGGCATCACGACCGCTCGATCGTAGAAGCCTTCGACCATCAGCTCGATCGATGCCCGGGAGCGATACCGATTCTCCCGCGAGACGGTTTGATCGATCAGGGTGCGCCGCATCCCCGGCGCGATGGTCTGGAAGGCTTCCAGAAGGATCCGCAGCGGGATGTAGGCAAACAGGGTCCAGGCCAGCAGGGCGAAGAACCACCGCTGCAGCCCGGCGCCGCTCGCCGCCAGCACGATCAGGGTGACGACATAGCCGATCACACAGACCGCCAGCAGCCCGCGTGCCGCACTTTGGCGGGTGACGGGGGATGCCAGCCCGCTGAGGAACGCCCGGAAGTTCACAGGGAAGATCTTCGAGGGGGACGGCGTGTCTCTTCCCTCACCGGATGGGTGTGACGTCTCCGTAACGCGCGTGACGGGGTCGTGACCGGATGGGGGTAGGAAGAACTGAGGGGGTGATCCTCGTGATGTCCATGCGTGCCGTCCTCGCCGCAGCCGTCACCGCAGTGGCCGCGGCGACGCTGGTGCCCACCGGCTCATTCGCCATCGATTCCGGCGCCAGCCGCGTGGAGTTCTTCGTGAAGGACAACCGCGGCGGGTTCACCGGAGTCGTCCACACCGTGACCGCCACCGCGATCGTCAAGCAGCAGGATGACTCGTTCGCCGGGGAGGTGGAGGCGAGGATCGATGCCCGGACCATCACCACCGGGGTAGGGATTCGAGACCGCCAGATGCGCGGGGACTTCCTGGAGACAGCCAAATATCCATCCATCACCTTTCAGGGAACGGTGACGCCGACGAGCCGTCCCGGCGGGGCGCCGTTCCGGGCGGTCCTGCGCGGACGGTTGACCATCAAGGCGACGACGCGTCAGGTTGAGATCCCGCTCCGGGTCACTGCCCTCAAAGAGGCGTACCTCGCCGAAGGTCAGCTCACCGTCAAGATGTCCGAGTATCATATCCCGATCCCGCGCTTCCTGATCTTTGTGGCCGAAGATCCTGTGACCATCACGCTGAAGGTCCGCTTCGAATCGAAATAACGCTCCTCGTTCCTCGTGCCTCGACACATCACGACCTCTCGTGTACACGGGGAGGCCGCCATCAGCGTTCTGTCGAACCTGACCATTCGCCGCCATCGCGGTACGAGGCCCGTCAGTTCGAGCGGGGGTGAAGTGTGAGCGCAATCTCGTTTGCGCAGGACAACCGGCAGCGTTTCCTCGAGGAGTTGATGGAGTTTCTGCAGATCCCCAGCATCAGCACTCTTCCCGAGCACGCCGCCGACGCCCGCCGTGCCGCGGACTGGGTCGCCGCCCAGGCGCAGGCGATCGGTCTGACCGCCGAACTGCTGCCGATCGAAGGCAGCCATCCGATGGTGTACGCGGAGTGGAGCGGGGCCCCCGGCCGGCCCACCGTCTTGTTCTACGGGCACTATGACGTCCAGCCGGTGGATCCGCTCGACGAGTGGGTGAGCCCGCCCTTTCAGCCCACACAGCGTGGTGACGACCTGTTCGCCCGCGGCGCCTCCGACGACAAAGGCCAGGTGTTTGCGGTCATCAAGGCGATCGAATCCGTCCTCCGCGCGAACGGGCGGCTGCCGCTGAACCTGAAGCTCATCGTCGAAGGCGAAGAAGAGATCGGCAGTCCGGCGGTGCTGCGATGGGTCGACCGGCACGCCCGCAAACTCGCCTGCGATTTCGCGTGGGTTTCCGACGGCCAGCTCTTTGCGCCGGATCAGCCCACCATCGTCACCGGTCTCCGCGGCCTGGTCTACGCCGAGGTCGAGGTGGTCGGCGCCGCAAAGGATGCCCACTCCGGCCAGCATGGAGGCGCGATCCCGAATCCCATTCATGCGCTCGCCGGCATCATCGCCGGGTTGAAAGACCGCCGCGGCCGCGTCACGGTGCCGCGATTCTATGCTTCCGTGCGGGAACCGTCGGCGGAGGAGCGGGCATCATGGGACGCTCTCGGCTTCGACGAAACTGCCTACGCGCGGGAACTCGGCATCGAGACGTCGCCCGGCGAGAGCGGTTTCGGGGTGTTGGAACGGCGGTGGGCGCGGCCGACCCTCGACGCCAACGGCATCATCGGTGGGTGGACGGGAGTGGGACCCAAGACGGTCATCCCCGCGCGGGCGCTGGCCAAGATCAGCATGCGTCTCGTCCCGGATCAGAAAGCGAAAGCCGTGTACCGGGCGTTCGAAAAGAAAGTCCGGAAGCTCACGCCCCCGGCCGTCCGCGTCGAGGTCCGTGATCTTTCCATCTCTGATCCCGTGCTGATCGATCCCGCGGCCGCGCCGATCCGCACCGCGGCGCGCGTCGCAGGGGAGGTCTGGGGCAACGACCCCGTCTACATCCGGGAGGGCGGCAGCGTTCCCATCGTCTCGAAGTTCGACCGGATCCTGAAGGTCCCCACGGTGTTGTTCGGCTTCGGCCTGCCCGACGACGGACTGCACTCGCCGAACGAGAAGTTCCACCTGCCCAACTTCTACAAAGGCATCGAGACCGTGATCCGCTTCATCGAAGAAGCGGCCAGATAAGCCCGTCTGCCGTGCCGTCAATAAGAGAGACCGAACTGGAAATGGTCCAGCTCGTCCTGCCCGAGCATGCCAACACGCGCGGGTCGCTGTACGGCGGGCAGATGATGAACTGGATCACGACCGCCGCCACAATGGCCGCGATGCGGGTGTCCAGGGGCGCCGTCGTCCTTGCCGGCATGGACGAACTGGACTTCCTCCACCCCGTGTCGGTCGGTGACGTGGTCACGCTGAGGGCGGAGGTGGAGTACATCGCGCGGTCGTCCATGGAGATCGGCGTGGACGTGCGCGCGGAGGATCCGCAGACCGGGGCGAGCCGGCGTACCACATCGTCGCATCTGGCCATGGTCGCCGTCGACCACCAGGCCCGCCCTCGCCCGGTGGGCGCGCAGATCGTGCCCGCGGATGCCGGCGAGGAAACGCGCACCGCCGAGGCGCGGACCCGCAAGCAGCGCCGCAACGAGTATCTCGCCGGGCTGGCCCGCCAGGCGCCGTCGGGCGAGGACGTGACCGGCGGTCTTCCTCACACCCTGGAGATGTCGCGCATCGTGTTCCCGGAAGATGCGGTGATGGGGACGCTGATGTTCGCCGGGAAACTGATGTTCGATCTGGACCAGGTCGCCTCGATCGTGGCGCTGCGGTACTGCCGCTGCCCGGTGGTCACCGCGTCGATCGATGCCCTGTCCTTCTTCGCGCCGATCAGGGTGGGCGAACTCGTTGTCTACCAGGCGGCCCTCAACCATGTCGGGCGTTCGTCCATGGAAGTGGGGGTCAAGACGCTGGCCGAGCGCCCGCTGACCGGGGAGCGGCGCCACACCTGCACCGCCTACATCACCCTGGTGCACGTCGGCAACGCGGGACCCCAGCCCGTCCCGCCGTATCGCCCGACGACCGAGACGGCCCTGCGGCGGTTCCGTGAAGCGGAAGCCCGCCGGGGCATTCGCCAGGCCAGACGCGCGGCGCTGCAGACGGAGTCATGAAGAGTCTCCTCATCGTCGCGGCGGTGACGCTGCTGCCGTGGGTCGAGCTGCGCGGAGGCATTCCGCTGGGCGTGGCCATGGGGTACCACCCGGTGCTGATCTGCGCGGTGAGCGTCGCGGCCAACTGTCTGGTCATCGTCCCGAGTTTCGTCGCGTTGGATCTGCTCTACTCGCGGTGGTTGGGCCGCCTGCCGTGGATGCGCCGGCAGGTTGGACGCGTGCGCGCGCAGGGCGGCCGGTTCGTCGAGCGCTACGAACTGCTGGGGCTGGCGTTGTTCGTCGCGGTACCGCTGCCGGGGACCGGCGCTTATTCCGGGACGCTGCTGGCCTGGCTGCTGGGGCTGGATCGCCGCCGCGCGACCATCGCGATCGCGATCGGTGTGCTCGGTGCGGGCATCGCGGTGACGCTCGCGGTCACCGGCCTGATCTCCTTCCTCAACCTGCTGCGCCGCTAGGAACGATGTGATAGTATCGGGTCGACATGAACTCGATCGGCCACCATTACATCGTGGAAGCGTCGGGCTGCACCCCCGACGTCATCGGGAAGGTCGAATCCGTCGAGCAGATCCTCGTCCGGGCTGCGGAAGTCGCCGGCGTGCAGGTGTGGTCGATCTCGTTCCACCGATTCAGCCCCAACGGCGTCTCCGGCGTCGTGGTGATCTCCGAGTCCCACCTCGCGCTGCACACCTGGCCGGAGTACGGCTATGTCGCGTTGGACATCTTTACCTGCGGCGATGACGCCAAACCCGAGACCGCCGTGGCCTACGCCCTCAAAGAGTTTGGCGCCAGCACGGCGCACATCACGGAAGTGACGCGCGGGCTGGATGAAGGCGACAAGGTGTTCTTCCACAGTATCGTGACGTGGGAGGAGCAGCTGCTCCGCGGCGACGGGGACGGACAGCGTCCACCCGCCGCCCGCCGCCGCACGTCACGCCGCCGCCGCACGTCAGCCAAGTCCAAGTCCTAATCGGCCGATACCAAGTTCGGGCTTCGGTCAATATGCGTCGCGTAGTGTTTATTTTCATCCTGGCGCTCGCGGCTGCCCCGCCCATTTCCTCCGCTGCTCCCGGTGGTGGCCGCTGGGAGACCCGCGCCCCGATGCTCACGGAACGGACCGAAGTGGCCGGCGCGGCCGTCGGTACGAAGATCTACGTCGTCGGCGGTCTGGTGCCCGGAGGCGCGACGAGCGCGGTCGAGGAATACGACGCTATATCGAATACCTGGCGCCGGGTAGCGCCGATGCCCGCCGCACTGCATCACGCCGCCGCGGTTGCGCTGAATGGACGCCTGTACGTCGTCGGCGGTTATGTCGTGGACTGGACGCCGGTCAACACCACCTACGAATACGATCCCGCGGCCAACCGCTGGCGCACCCGCGCTCCGCTTCCAACGGCCCGCGGCGCTTTGACTGCGGTGGTCTACGACGGCAAGATCCACGCTTTCGCGGGGGAGGATCGCCGGGGGTCCGACACCGGAGCGCATGAAGAATACGATCCGGCGGCCGACGCCTGGCGGAGCCGCGCGCGTGTACCGACGCCGCGCAACCACCTGACGGCGGTGACTTTCGGTACGGACATCTACGTGTTCGCTGGCCGGGTTGGGGGACGCAACGAGCCGGTCACCGAGATCTACGATACCCGTACGGAACGGTGGCGGCGGGGCGCACCGATTCCGACCCCGCGCAGCGGGAGCGCCGCGGCGGCCATCGGCCGGTTCGCGTACGTCTTCGGCGGTGAACTCGGCCGCCCAACCACGTACGGCGAGACCGAAGCCTATGAGTTCACCACCAACACGTGGTCAGCCCGCGCTCCGATGCCCACGCCTCGCCACGGGCTGGCCACCGTCGCCGTTGGCGGGCGCATTTACGTCATCGGCGGCGGCCCGCGGCCGGGCGGATCCTACTCGAACGTCAACGAAGTGTTCATCCCCGACTGACCGGTTGACATTGAGAAGAGCAGATGGCGGCAGGGCTGTTAGGAGAACAGGGGGGCGACCAAAGAGCATGGCTAGAGTAGTGCCGAGTCAGGTCGTCGGGGTGATCAATCGCGTCTTTCCAAAGGCTGCCACTCAGAAACCTGGTACAACGTGGATCATAGGGCGCGAGCAAGAAACCGACATTGCAGCGATCATCCATCTCGTCGACCAGATACCGCAAGAGTTGATTACTCTGGCGTCGAGTCAATACACTGAGTTCGCTGCAAGTACAGCAGCGCTTCGTCAGCTATTAGAAACATGGCATACGCGCGAACAGAACATCGACAAGCTGCGCGGTTTCGAAGAGTTGAATCCGATCACCCTGCTGAGGCGTTCCCTTGCCGCATGCTCAGACGAAGCTCCATCGCCTGGAATTGCAGGGCTGAAGTTCATCACCGACGCGGATCTGAGAAAGAACCTGCGCCGGTCTGGGTTACCGGAGTTATCTGGTGGGCATCAATTGTGGTAGTTGTGGGGCTCGGAATAATCGCTGTACGACGCTGGCAGTTATGGTAATTGCTTGCCAGGAGGGAGAGCAACCCAAGATATCGTTGGTTCTGGAGGGCCCCGATACGGCAAGTCAGGTTGCGCTTGCCAATGGCCCGTAGTTTCTACGCGTTTGTCAAAGAAGCGTTCACCCTCGCCTAATCCCCACCAAATTAGCACCGACCGGTTCACCCGAAATACAATTCGGCTTCGTATGCGTTATGCGCCCTGCACCGTAGCTGGATGTTATCGACCGTCGCTTTGCCGTTCGCCGCATATGGTTCCACGTGGTGAAACTCCAGAAAGGCTTTCTCCGCGCAGCGCCGGCCATTGCGCGCAACAAAGGCGCACTGGCCGCCATCTCGGGTCCAGACCTGGCGCTTAACTTCCGCCGGGATGTGGCGGGAATGATCCTTTGCCCAGTTGCTCTTGCGGGGACGTTCGGTGGCCGAACACTTCTCCTTGATCGCCTCCTTTAGAAGCAGTGTCAGCGCGCGATCGAAGATTTCCCCGACGTCTCCATCCGGTATTTGGTGACGCAACAAATCCCGGACTTGCCGCAACTTCGTGCACGTTGCTGCGCTTGCGGTGAATTGCACTTTGAAACGCTCCGGTGCCAATGGAACGATTGCCGGGCGAACAGCAGGCGCCGACAATTGCTGAAGCGCTATCGTTACAGGCTGAGCTGTCTTCGTCTCCAATGCCAGATCAGAACTGGCCCGGGCAGCTGGAAGCCTGCGAATGATCGTTGCTGCTGGCTCTTGAGGCCGCACGTGGGCAAGAATTTCTCTGACCTCCTGCGTGCTCTTGTGCCGTGCCGACTCGAGGAGGTTGCGGTGGTTGGCGGGGGTGAGGGCCGGTGCTAGCAGCCTCACTGTCGTCAGGTTCAGGGAGCCGCTTGCAAGCCATTCGAGAATGACCGGGTATCTCCTAACTGCTCGCGCAACCTCCATGCGGTTGTAAGCAGCGTGTTCTGAGTAGTGGAGGATCTGGGTGCAATATGTGAACAATGTGGCGCAGCCTTCTGCGAGATGGAGCCCTCGTTCTTCAAGTACGGCAAGATGTGCGATTAAGGTGGCTGTGGCTTCCCGTTCCTGTCCGGCGAGATTACGGATACGCTCCTGGAGCTCTTGATTGGAGAGTTTCGCGGCGAGCACCAACATTGTTGGCTTCATGGCCAACACAGTATCATGGCAGTTTCGTGGCCCCTCAGACGCCACGTATTAAGTCCCGGGTTCCGGTTCCTTTCCCTGGGCGGGCATGGGTGAGGAAAATCACGTGTAGGCGATGCTGAGTGAGATTTTGGGCCTTCTGAAACTGCGAATTGTCCCTCGGAACCGTGTACTTTGGAACTTGTCAATGCCTCATCTGAGTCAATCGATTCGTTTTGAAACGAATTTGGGGTATGCATAGGGCGAAGGTTGGTCGTCGTGGAATACGATCAACACCCGCGACTAATGGGAACCTCCTCCACAGAGACACGGACCATCGAGCAGCTCGCCAGGGCGCTGCAGGCCGCCGTGAAGGGCGAGGTCCGCTTCGATCCGTTCTCGCGCGCGCTGTACAGCACCGACGCCAGCATCTACCAGATCATGCCGGTCGGCGTGGTGATTCCCCGCGATGAAGACGATATCGCGGCGACCCTGCGGCTGGCCGCCGACAGCGGGACGCCCGTGCTGCCCCGCGGCGCCGGCACGAGCCTGGCGGGGCAGGCGGTCGGCCGCGCGGTCATCCTCGACTGCTCGAAGTACATGGACCGCATCATCGAGATCGATGCGCCGGGGCGGTCCGCCCGCGTGCAGCCGGGCGTGGTGCAGGACGTTCTCAACGGCGCCGTGCGGCCCGCCGGCCTGCGGCTGGGGCCGGACACCGCCACGAGCAACCGTGCCACCCTCGGCGGCATGATGGGCAATAACTCCTGCGGCGCCCGCTCCATCGTGTACGGAAAGATGATCGATCACGTGCAGGAACTGTCGGTGCTGCTCATCGACGGCACGGAGTTGACGCTGCGGCGCCTCGAAGCCGTCGCGGCGCGGGCCGCCCTGCAGGAACCCGGCCGGGTGGGTGATCTGTACCGCACCGTGGCCCGCATCGTCGACGACCACTCCTCGGAGATCGACCGGCGCTTTCCGAAACTGCAGCGGCGGGTCAGCGGTTATAACCTGGACGCGCTGCGGAGCGATCCGACCGATCTCGTGAAGCTGGTCATTGGATCGGAAGGCACGCTCGGGGTGATCACCGAAGCCCGCGTCGGCCTCGTCGAGCGCCCGCAGCATGCCGTGGTCGGGGTCGTCCACTTCCACGACCTGCTCGAAGCGCTCGACGCCACGCGTGCCATCCTGTCGCTGCAGCCGTCGGCGGTGGAACTGATCGACCGGCTGGTGCTCGAGATGACCCGCCACCAGCTGGAGTACGCCCGGCAGCTGGGATTCGTGCAGGGGGATCCCGACGCGATGCTGATCGTGGAGTTTTCCGGTCCCGATGCGGGCGCGCTGGCCGACCGGCTGGCCGAGATGGAACGACTGCTGCGCAGCGAGGGGATGGGGTACGCGGTCACGCGGGCGGTCGATCCGGCTGATCAGGACACGATCTGGAAGGTCCGCAAAGCCGGGCAGGGGCTCCTCCAGGGGATCAAGGGTGACAGCAAGCCGATCACGTTCGTGGAGGACACCGCCGTTCCGCCGGATCGCCTCGCGCCGTACATCCGGCGATTCCGTGAGGTGCTGGACCGCCACCAGGTGACCGCCGCGTTTTACGCGCATGCCAGCGTCGGCGTGATCCACGTGCGTCCGTTGATCAATCTGAAGGCCCGGGAAGACATCGAGAAGATGAAGGCCATCGCCGACGCCATCGGGGACCTGGTGATCGAGTTCGGCGGCACGATGAGCGGCGAGCACGGCGACGGGCTGGTGCGGTCCTGGTTCATCGAACGGTTCTTTGGGTCCGAGGTCTATCAGGCATTCGTGGGGGTGAAGCGGGCGTTCGACCCGCCGGGCCTGATGAATCCCGGAAAGATCGTCGACGCCCCGCCGATCGACGCCTCGCTGCGCTACGGCCCCGCCTACCGCACGCTCCCGTTGGCGACGCGGTTCGATTGGGCCACCGACGGCGGGTTTGCCCGATCCGTGGAACTGTGCAGCGGCCTTGGCGCCTGCCGGAAGACGACCGACGGCACGATGTGTCCCTCGTACATGGTGACGCGCGAGGAGGAACACTCCACCCGCGGCCGCGCCAACCTGCTGCGGGCCGTCCTGTCGGGGACCCTTCCGGCGCGCGAGTTGACGGGGCAGCGGCTGTATCAGGCACTGGACCTATGCCTGGAGTGCAAGGGGTGCAAGGCGGAGTGTCCGGCCAACGTGGACATGGCCAAACTGAAGTACGAATTCCTGAGCCACTACTACGAGGCCAATGGTCTCCCGCTGCGGGCGCGCGTGTTCGCCCACATCAGGACCCTCAGTCGTCTCGCCGCGCTCTTCGCGCCGGTCGCCTCGCGGTTGATGCGGGCGAGACCCCTGCGCTGGGCACTCGACCGGACATTGGGCATCCATCACGCCCGTCCGCTGCCGCCGATTGCCCGTCCGACGTTTCTGCATTGGTGGGAAGAGCGGAACGGCGGAAACGCGGAAGCGCGGAAACCCACGGCCGCCCCTCCGAGGGGAACAGTGGCGCTGTTCGCGGATACGTTCATGATCTACAACTATCCGGAAATCGGACAGGCCGCGGTGCGCGTCCTGGAGGGCCTGGGGTTTGAGGTCGTGGTCCCGCAGACCGGATGCTGCGGGCGGCCGATGATCAGCAAAGGGCTGCTGTCTGCCGCCGCGGATGCCGCGCGCAGGAATCTGGCCACGCTGCGCCCGCTGGCCGAGCAGGGGATCCCCATCGTGGGGTGCGAGCCGAGCTGCGTCCTGACGTTCCGCGACGAGATCCCCGACCTGGTGGGCGCGGAGGACGCCGGGGTGATCGCGCGGCAGGCGATGCTGATCGACGAGTTTCTCATCGACCGGCACCGCCGGAGCCCCCTGCCGCTGGCGGGCATCGGTCGCGGGCGGCGCGTCCTGTTCCACGGGCACTGTCATCAGAAGGCGCTCATCGGGACCGCGGCCAGCCGGCAGCTGATGGAGGCCGCGGGGTTTGCCGTCGAGGAAGTGGATTCCGGGTGCTGCGGGATGGCCGGCGCGTTCGGGTTCGAATCCGAGCATTACGACATCTCGATGGCGATCGGTGAGCGGCGCCTGCTGCCGGCCGTGCGCCGCCAGAACGACGACGTGGCCGTCGTAGCCATGGGCGTGTCCTGCCGCCAGCAGATCGCCCACGGCACGGGACGGCGCGCGCTCCATCTGGTGGAGCTGCTGGCTGAGGCGCTGGAAACGAGGAAACGCGGAAACGAGGAAACACGGTAAGGCATGGGATCGGATTCGGAACGATATGCTGAGGTGACACC
>JBIOXT010000023.1:0-12457 GCA_044869795.1 bacterium
ATCCACGCGCTGGTCCATGCGTTTGAGCCTGCCGCCGAGGTGTTTGTCGTTGCGCCGGAGCACGAGCGCAGCGCAACCGGCCATGCCATCACGCTCCACAAGCCCCTGCGCGCCGTCCCCGCAACGATCCCGGGATCGGCTGCCCGCGCGTGGGCGACGAACGGTACACCGGCCGACTGCGTGGCCCTGGGGATCCTGGCCCTGCTGCCGGAGCGCCCCGACGTCGTGGTGTCGGGCATCAATGTCGGACCCAACATGGGGCGGGATCTGACCTACTCGGGCACGGTGTCCGGGGCGATGGAGGCGGCGATCATCGGGGTGCCGGGGATCGCGCTGTCCATCGGCGCATTCCGGGATCCGATCTTCGAGGCCGCCGCGGCCTTCGCGGTCGACCTCGCCCAAACCATCACCTCGCGCGGCCTGCCGCCGGACGTGTTGCTGAACGTGAATGTGCCCAACCTGCCGGCAGCGGAGATTGAAGGGGTGGAGATCACCCGACAGGGCGACAAGCGGTATATCAGCCGCCTCGATCAGCGGACCGATCCGCGCGGGCGGCCCTACTATTGGCTGACGGGCGAGCCCGGTGTGAAGGGCGAGCGCGAGGGCACGGACACGTGGGCGCTGGCGAACAAGCGGATCTCGGTCACCCCGATCGGACTTGACATGACAAGCCTCACGGGGCTGACCGCCTTGAAGTCGTGGGGGCTGAGCGCGGCCAGGGAGGAAAGGCCCGCTCGCTCGTAGAACGCGATTGCGATATTGACCAGGTAGCCGTCGCGCCACTAATCGTCGCATCAGTCGGACCTTTCATCGGAGCAGCGGATGGTCGTGTTCCAGGACGTCTGGAAGTCCTATCCCCACGGCGTGACCGCCCTGCGCGGGATTACTCTCCGGGTGGAGCCCGGGGAGTTTGTCTTCGTCGTCGGACCCACCGGCACAGGCAAGTCGACCCTCCTCAAGCTGCTCTACCGTGACGAGGTGGCTACCTCCGGCCGCGTCTACGTGCACGGCCGCGAGGTCGGCGGCCTCTCCCACGACGGCGTCGTCATGCTCCGCCGCCGGTTGGGCGTCGTGTTTCAGGACTTCAAGCTGCTCCCGCGGCGCAGCGCATTGGAAAATGTCGAGTTCGCCCTGCGGGTCATCGGGACTCCCTGGCGAGAACTCCGGCCGCGCGCCCTGCGGGCCCTCGAGCTGGTCGATCTTGCCGACCGGGCCGGCGCGCTGCCGGCGCAGCTCTCGGGGGGCGAGCAGCAGCGGGTCAGCATCGCCCGCGCCATCGTCAACGATCCGCCGCTGGTGCTGGCGGACGAGCCGACGGGGAATCTCGACCCGAACTCCTCGTGGGAGATCATCCAGCTCCTCTCGCAGATCAACCTCCGCGGCACCACGGTGATCATGACCACGCACAACAAGACGATCGTCGACATCTTGCGTCGGCGGGTCGTCCAGCTGTCGGGCGGCGAGATCGTGCGCGATCAGCGCCGGGGACTCTATGCGGTTGAAGCGTAGGACCGCGCCGTCGGTGGTCGCCGGAGCGCTCGGCTACTTTGCGGCCGAAGCGGTTATGAGCGTCCGCCGCAATGGCCTGATGAGCGCGGCCGCGATCACGACCGTGATGGTGGTCCTGCTGACCGTGGGCGCCAGCATCCTCATCGGGGCGAACCTGGCCAACATCGCCGGCGCGCTGGAGGCCGACGTGCAGATCGTCGCATTCCTCCACGAGGGCCGGCCCCCCGACGCCGTGGCCCTCGTGCAGCGCCGCGTGGCCGGTCTTCCCGGGGTTGCCGCGGTGCGCTTCGTGTCTCGCGATGAGGCCCTCACCCGGCTCCGCCACAGCCTGGGCGGCGAGGAAGCACTGGGGAACCTTGATACGAACCCTCTGCCGGATTCGCTGGAAGTGCAGGTGATCGATCCGCAGCGGGCGGCCGCGGTGGCCGACGCCGTGCGGGAGGTGCCCGGGATCGACGACGTGACCTACGGAGCGCAGGCGGTGGACCGGCTGCTCGCGCTGACGCGCGGTGTGCGGGTACTGACGGTCGCGGCCGGAATCGTGCTCGGCGCCGTCGCCGTGATCGTCATCGTGAATACGATCCGCCTCACCGTCATCGCCCGGCGCCAGGAGATCGAGATCATGGGGTTGGTCGGAGCGACGCGCTGGTTCATCCGATGGCCGTTCTTGATCGAAGGGGTGCTGCACGGAGTGATTGCGGCGGGTTTCGCCGCCGCGCTGCTCACCGCGGGATACGCGCTGACCGCCGCACGGGTGGCAGCGGGGTTGCCGTTCCTTCCACTGCTGCCGGCTCCGCACCTGGCCGGCGTGCTCGCCGGCGGCCTGCTGCTGGCGGGCGTGGGCGTCGGGGGCGCGGGCAGCATCATCGCCGTCCGCCGGTTCCTCGCCCCGTAGACTGCCATGGGACGTCGACGCGTGCTGATCGCCGCGCTCATCGTCGCTCTCGCCTCCGGACCCGCGCAGGCAAACTGGCTGTCCGAGAAGCAGCAGCAGCTGCAGCAGATCCTGTCTGAGCTGACCTTCCACCGCCGCCGTCTCGATCAGGTCAAGCACCGCGAACGCCGCGTGCTCGGAGAACTGGAGGGGATCGATCGAACCCTGGAAGCGGCGGAGCGGCGTCTGGGCACGCTGAACGCCGATCTGCGCGCGTCGCGGACGCGGACCCAGGTCCTCGGCACGCAGCTCGCCGTCGCGCGCCGTCGCCTGGCCGCCCAGGAGGCCAGCATGCAGCAGCGTCTGCGCGAACTCTACAAGCGCGGGCGGGTCGGGTACCTCGACGTGCTGCTGGGCGCCGCGGACTTCCGGGAGTTTGTGACGCGGTGGCAGTTTGTCTCCCGCCTCGTCGACGCCGACAACCGGCTGCTCGGCGCCTACGCCGAGGAGACCGCTCACTACGAGGAACTGCACGTCGCGCTCCGATCCGAGCAGGCGCGGCTGGGGTCGTTCATCCGCATGATCGACGCGCGGCGCCAGGACGTCGCGGCCCAGGAACAGGCCAAGCGGGCGCTGCTGCGCCGGCTCCGCGAGGAGCGCGCCTCCTTCGAGCGGATGGTCAAAGAGCTCGAGCGCAACTCCCGTGAGATCGAAGTGCTGATCCGCCGGTCCCAGCGCTCCCCGTCGGCGGCGCTGCCGGAACGCCGCATCGGGCGGTTCCTGATGCCCGCGCGCGGGGTGTTCACCTCCGGGTTTGGCTACCGCTGGCATCCGATCTTCCACGTCCGCCGGATGCACACCGGCATCGACATCGCCGCGCCGCGGGGTGCCCCGGTCATGGCCGCGGCGGACGGCGTCGTCCTGTACACCGGATGGCTGGGCGGGTACGGGAAGATCGTCATCATCGATCACGGCGGCGGGATGTCCACGCTGTACGGGCACCTCTCGGCGATCCTCGTGCCGACCGGCGCGCGCGTCAGGCGCGGTCAGATCATCGGCCGCATCGGCACCACCGGATACAGCACCGGTCCGCACCTACACTTTGAAGTCCGGATCAACGGCCGTCCCGTCAACCCCCGCCGCTACTAAACTGGTGAGTGGTAGAATTCAGTCGATTCCGTGCGACTGGGGTGAACGATGATCTCGCGCAATCGGTCCGCTTCGGCGTTGCTGGTGATCGCGCTGATCGCGGGGGCGTTTCTGAGCGGCTACGGCTACGCGCAGCGCGGACAAGCCGCCGGCAGCGCCCGCGCCGAAGGTCTGCGGCTCCTCGAGGAAGTCGCCGATCGCATCAACGATTCCTTCATCAACAAGAACGTCGACGAACGGAAGCTGTATTTGGGCGCGGCGAAGGGGATGCTCGAATCCCTGGGCGATCCGTACACCCGGTTCATGGAGCCGCGCGCCTTCGAGGAATTCAGACAGGATGCCCGCGGCTTCTTCTTCGGGGTCGGGATCTTCATCGACATCAAAGACGGCCACCTCATCGTCGTCCAGCCGATCAAGGGGACGCCGGCGTTCCGCGCCGGGCTCCGCGCCGGCGACCGGATCATCAAGATCGACGGCGTTGCCACCGAGGGGATGGCGATCCAGGAGGCCGTCGTCCGGATCCGCGGACCCCGCGGCACGACCGTCAAACTCAGCATCCGCCGCGGCTCCCGCGACTTCGAGGCCGCCATCGTCCGGGACCGCATCGAGATCAGAGCGGGCGAGGGGCCGGAGTCCCTCGACGAGGCATCGCGGACCGCCCTGCGCGCGTCTGGGATCGGCTACGTCAAGCTCATCACGTTCAACGAGACCACCGCGCGCACGTTCGACCGGTTGTTTGACGACGCCCGCCGGTCCGGGGCGAAGGCGCTGATCCTTGACCTGCGCAACAACGGAGGCGGTCTGCTGGACATCTCCCTGGAAGTGGCCAACCGCTTCGTCCCTGCCGGCCAGCCCCTCGTCCACACCGTGGACCGCAATGGGCGGCGCACCACGGAGCGGGCGACGGGCGGCGCCAAGATCTCCATGCCGGTCGTGGTGCTCACCAACGAATACACCGCCAGCGCCTCGGAGATCGTGTCGGGGGCGCTCGAAGACAACGGGATCGCCACCCTGGTCGGCGTGAAGACATTTGGCAAGGGCGTGATCCAGACGATCATCGATCTGCCGATGAATTCGGGCGCGGCGATCACGACCGCCAAGTACCTGACGCCGAAGGGGCGGGACATTCACGGCCGCGGCCTGACGCCCAGCGTGCCGGTCGGGGAAACCGAGGATGCGCTGCGTGAACGGCTGCGCGAGAAAACCGACGCCGAGATCGATCAGGCGCTGGAACGCATGCGGTCGGACCAGTTGCGAAAAGCCATCGAGATCCTCAAGCAGAAGATCAGGCGCTGATGCCACGCTCCCGTCGCCACAGGGCGGAGCGCCGCACGCCGTTCGCGCTCCTCCTGGTCGCGGTGGTCGTCGGGGGCGTTGCCCTCGGCGCGCTCCTCCCCGGCTGCCGTGCGGTCTCGCCGCCGGCGTCATCGTCGCCTCCTGAGCGGGCACCGGGATCGCCGCCGATGCGCGGGCCGGCCCCCGTTCCCGTCGCTCCCACTGCGCCGGCGGTGGTCACGGTGGATCAAACCGCCCTCGACGCCGCTGTCGACCGCGCTGTGCGGCGGTTGGGAGCACCCCGCGAGACGTCCCCCCAGCCCCGGATCAAGCGGCGAGGGAGCCAGGAGTTCCACTGGCGGCTCCACCGCATCGATGTCGCCACCGCGATGAGTTTCCCGGCCGCCGCCGAGATCATCGGGAAGGAAGTGGAGGGCGCCGGGGGGAAGTTGCTTTCCCGCTCCAACACCACCGTCCGGATCGGTATCGCCCAGGGTGAGCAGACCCTGGTGACGCATGAAATTCGCCTGCTGACCGCCCCGTCGCCGCGCGCCCGCGTGGCGATCATCTTCGACGACGCGGGGGGCAGCGTGGCCGACGTGGAGGCGATCATCGCGCTGCGGCGACCCGTGGTCGTCTCCATCCTCCCGGGGCTGCGGTACTCGCGGGAGGTCGCGGAACGGGCCCGCGCGGCCGGGCTGGAGGTGTTCCTGCACCTGCCGCTGGAGCCCGAGGACGTCTCCAAAGAGAGCGCCATGGGGCCGGGGGGCATCACGTCGGGGATGACCGATGAGGAGATTGCGGCCACGGTGCGGGAGGACTTGTTGAGCGTCCCCGGAGCCTTGGGCGTCAACAACCACATGGGCTCGAAGGGCACCGCCGACGAACGCGTCATGCGCGCGGTGCTCGGTGTGCTCCACGAACGCCGTCTCATGTTCGTGGATAGTATGACGTCATCCGGCTCGATCGCCGGCCGCCTCGCACGCGAGATGAACATCCCCACCGGGGTCCGCGCCATGTTCCTCGACAACGATGATGAACCGGCGGCGATCCGCGCCCAACTCCTCCGGCTGATCGCGCTGGCGAAACAGCGGGGCGCGGTGATCGCCATCGGGCATGCACAGCGCCGGACGTCGAAAGTCCTTCTGGAAATGCTCGACGTCTTCGAGCAGCAGGGCGTCGAGTTGGTCCCGATCTCGACGATGGTGCACTGACCGAATTGAACCGAGGAGGCGTGACATGGCGCAGACCTTAGTAATGACCCCGCGCGAAGATCCCTGGCAGATGGCCCTGCGGCAGTTCAACATTGCCGCCGACCACCTGCCGCTGAAGCGCGGCATCCGCGAATTCCTGGCCTACCCCAAGCGCGAACTGACCGTCAATTTTCCCGTCAAGATGGACGACGGCTCGGTCCGCATCTTCACCGGCTACCGCGTCCACCACAGCACCGTCCTCGGCCCCACCAAGGGCGGCATCCGCTACCACCCGGACGTGACGCTGAACGAAGTCCGAGCGCTGGCGATGTGGATGACCTGGAAGTGCGCCGTGGTCGGCCTGCCGTACGGCGGAGCGAAGGGCGGGGTCGTGGTCAACCCGAAGGAGCTGTCCCGCGACGAGCTGGAGCACCTCACGCGCCGCTACGCGACGGAGATCAGCATCCTGATGAGTCCGGAAGGCGACATCCCCGCTCCGGATGTCGGGACCAACCCGCAGACAATGGCATGGATCATGGATACCTTCTCGATGCACCGCGGCCACTCCACGCCGTCGGTGGTTACCGGCAAGCCGCTTTCGATCGGCGGTTCCTTCGGGAGGACCGAGGCCACCGGCCGCGGCGTGATGATCATCGCCCGGGAGTTGAGCGCGCAGATCGGTATGACGCTGGAAGGCGCGAAAGTCGTCGTCCAGGGCTACGGCAACGTCGGGTCCGTCAGCGCCTACCTGCTCCACGATCAGGGGTGCCGGATCGTGGCCGCCAGCGATTCGGGCGGGGGCGTCTACCAACCCGACGGCATCGACCCGCGCGCGCTGCTGCGCTACAAGGACCAGCACGGGTCCGTGGCCGGGTTCCCAGGTACCAAGGCGGTGTCGAACGAGGAACTGGTGGAGCTTCCCTGCGACATCCTCGTCCCCAGCGCGCTGGAAGGCCAGATCACCAGCGAGAACGCCCCGCGGGTGAAGGCCAAGATGGTGGTCGAAGGCGCCAACGGCCCGCTGACGCCGGATGCCGATGAGATCCTCAGCGATCGGAAGATCGTCGTGGCTCCCGACATCCTTGCCAACGCCGGCGGGGTGGTCGTGTCGTACTTCGAGTGGGTGCAGGGGCTCCAGCAGTTCTTCTGGACCGAGGAAGAGGTCAACCAGAACCTCGAGCGGATCATGGTCCGCAGCTTCGGCCAGGTCTGGCAGACGTCCCAGGAGCAGCGGGTGCCGCTGCGCACGGGGGCGCTGATCCGGGCCATCGACCGGGTCGCGGAAGCGCTGATGACGCGGGGGATCTACCCCTAAGAAAAAGCGTCGACCCCGTTGCTGAGGCAATTCTTCCTCTATTTGTCTGAAAACCGAACCTTGAACGACCGTGTCATCAACACCGGCGCAGCACGCCGGGCGGCCGCGCGTTTTGTGGCCGGCGAGGGCCTTGATCAGGCCATTGCCGCCGTGCGCACCCTTAACGCACGAGGCATGACGGCGAGCCTCGACCACCTGGGCGAGAAAGTCTCCGACCTGGCCAGCGCCGCCGCCGCGGCGGCCGACTATCGGGGCATGCTGGACGAGATCGCACGGCAGCGCGTGGACGGGAACGTTTCCCTGAAACTGACGCAGCTCGGTCTCGATCTCGACCGGCCGGCCTGCGAGCGGCTGTTGGGCGAGGTCGTGGCCGTGGCGGCGGACCATGCCAACTTCGTACGCATCGACATGGAGAGTTCGGCGTACGTCGACGCCACGCTCACGATCTACCACCGGCTGCGGGACCGTGGGATCGACAACGTCGGGGTGGTGTTGCAGTCATACCTCTATCGCACCGAGCAGGACCTTGACGCTCTGCTGCCCTTACAGCCGCGCGTGCGGCTCGTGAAGGGAGCCTACGCCGAGCCGCCGGAGATCGCGTATCCGCGCAAAGCCGACGTCGACGCAGCCTTCCGGCGTCTTGCCGAACGCCTGCTCGAGGCCGCCCCGTATCCGGCCATCGCGACGCACGACCCAGTATTGATCGAGCACGCCAAAGCCTTTGCCTCCTCTCGGGGGATCGCCCCGGACCGCTTCGAGTTTCAGATGCTCTACGGTATCCGCAGGGATCTGCAGGAGCAGGTCGTCCGGGCAGGCTACCGCATGCGTGTCTACGTACCGTTCGGCCGGCAATGGTTTCCGTACTTCATGCGCCGGCTGGCCGAGCGGCCGGCCAACGTCGGCTTCGTGCTGCGCAGCCTGATCTCCGAGCGGGGGGGAGGGTGAGGGTCGATGGGACGGTTCGCTGGGTCACGCCTTGGCATCGCAGCCGTTGCCGCCGCCGCGCTGATCGCGGGAACCGCGGTGGGGTGGGTCATCAAGCCATCCACGTCGGCACCGCCAACCCCGGCGTCGATCGACGGAGTGCTGGAAACGCTTGAGGATGTGGAGACGCGCTCAGCCGGTGTCGTCGAAATCCTGAACGACATGGTGGCGGGACGCGTGGCTCGCGATCCGGGAGCCCTTGAAGAACTCCGAGATTCGATGCAAGAGATCGTCGAAGCGATCGGCGACAGCGCCGGGCAACTGCGTCTGCTGCGGCGGCCATCTCCATAGGGGAGGAGGGTTCGAGGAGGCGGCGAACCTATACGGACGCTCACGCGGATCGCTGCTGCTATCTTCATGGAGGGGAATCACGCCCGGGGTCTCGCCGTGCGCCGAGGCTGTGGGGTGCGGAGAAGGGGGTGAAGGGCGGGCAGGCACGGGGAAGAGTCGGACGCAAGCCATCACAGTTACGTAAGGAGGGAGAGCACAGGATGAAGCGATTCAGGATCCTCATCACGCTCGCGGTCCTGGGGCTCGTTGCGGCGCTGCTCGCTCCGTCGAACATGCCGGTCAGCGCGCAGCAGAACGTCATCAAGATCGCGACACAGAGCCCGTTGTCCGGAGGGCAGTCAACCCTCGGGACCGGGATCAAGGACGGAGCACAGTTGTGCATCCAGCAGCAGGGCAAGGTCCTCGCCGGCTTCAGGGTCCAACTGGTGCCGTTTGACGATCAAGCCAAACCCGATGTGGGCGTCGCCAACGCGAAGAACCTTGTGACCGACCCCGACATCCTCCTGGTCGTCGGCCACCTGAATTCCGGCGTGGCCATTCCTTCGTCCGAGGTCTACAAGGACGCCGACCTGGCAATGATCTCGCCGGCGAACACCAACCCGCTGGTGACCGACCGCAACTACAGGGTCGTCAGCCGCGTCGTCGGTCGTGACGACGTGCAGGGCAACGTGGGCGCGGAGTTCGCCGCCGCTACCCTGAAGAGCAAGACCGCGTACGTGCTCCATGACAAGACCGCCTACGGTCAAGGTGTTGCCGAATTCTTCAAGGCGTCCGCCTCGCTGAAGGGCATCAAAGTCCTGGGCTTCGAGGGCACCGAGGAGAAGGCCAATTTCGACCCGATCCTGACCCCGATTGCGGCGCGCAACGTCGACTTGATCTACTTCGGCGGCATCTACGACCAGGCCGGGGTGTTCTTCAAGCAGGCGCGCGCGAAGGGCATCAAGGCCACCTTCCTGGGACCCGACGGCATGGACTCCTCCGACCTGGCGAAGATCGCGGGCGATGCGATTGTGGGGATGTACTACACGACCGTCGCCGGCCCGCCGTCCTTCTACCCGGGGGCGGCCAGGTTCGTGACAGACTTCAAGAAGCGGTTCGGCCGTGACCCCGAGCCGTTTGCCGCACAGGCCTACGACGCGTGCTGGATCGGCCTCACGGCCATTGCAAATGCGGCCAAGGCCAACGGTGGCAAGAAGCCCAGCCGCACGCAGGTGACCACCGCCGTGCGCAAGATCAAGGGATTTAAGGGTCTCACCGCGACGTACACGTTCGACGCGAAGGGTGACCCCGTGCCGGCCGTTTACTTCGTGATCCAGGTGGTCAGCTCGGATCCTGCGAAGTGGGGGCAGAACAAGCTCATCAAGACCCTGAAGATCAACCCGCCCGCCTTGAAGAAATAGGCGGAACGGAGGTCCGGAGGGTGTTGGCAGGCTGGGAGGGGGGCCGCATGCTGGCCCCTCTCTCGCCTTCTCTTCTCCGTAAGGTCCGCGGGTCGGACGCGCGCTGATGGAGTGGGACATTCTGTTCCGCATCTTTCCCCAGGTCCTCGTCGACGGGATCACGCTGGGTTTTGTGTATGCGCTGATCGCCCTCGGCTACACGATGGTCTACGGGGTCCTGGAGATGATCAACTTCGCCCACAGCGAGATCTTCGTGATGGGCGCGTTTGTGGGCGCCGAGATCCTGCTGATCATGCAAACCCTCGGCGCGCTGGCCGGGGTGCCGGCGCTGCCGCTGCTGGTGATCGTCCTCGCCGGGTCGATGGCGGTCAGCGGGGCGCTGGCCGTGTCCGTGGAACGTGTCGCGTACCGGCCGCTGCGCGGTGCCCCGCGCCTGGTCCCGCTGATCTCTGCGATCGGGGTCTCCTTCTTCCTTCAGGATGCCATCCGCCTGACCGAATCGCTGTGGCGCAACGCGTTTTTCCTGACGTACCCGACGATCGCATTCTTTGACAAGCGCATCACACTGATCGGGGACGTCGATATCTCCATCAAGTCCCTGACGCTCATCGTGGTATCGATCCTGATGCTGGTCGGCCTGAGCCTGTTCGTGGGCCGCACGAAACTGGGGAAGGCCATCCGCGCCGTGGCCGAGGATCAGGCAACCGCGGGGCTGATGGGCATCAACGTGAACCGGATGATCTCGCTGACGTTCCTGATCGGCGGCATGATGGGCGGTGCCGCCGGGGCGCTGTTTGGCATCCAGTTCGGCACGATCAATCCCTATACCGGATTCATCCCGGGGATCAAAGCGTTTACCGCCGCCGTCCTGGGGGGGATTGGCAACATCCCCGGAGCCATGCTTGGTGGGATCGTCCTCGGGCTGCTGGAGACGTTCGCCGCCTCGTACATGTCGCTGCTCACCGGCGGGGCGTTTGGCGCCGAGTACAAGGACATCTTCGCGTTCAGTATGCTGATCTTGATTCTGATCTTCCGCCCGCGGGGATTGCTGGGCGAGGTGGTCCGTGAGAAGCTCTGACGCCGCCCGCTCCGGCCTCCGCGCGGCGCTGCGCCGTCCGGCTGTGGCGATGGCGATCACGGCGATCTACATCCTGGCGACGACCGCCCTGGTCGCCGGGACGCCGCGCTCGCTGTCGCTGTTCCTGCTGTTTATCGGCTCGCTCCTGCTGCTGTACTACTTCGAGCTCCCCGGGTGGTTCAAAGCGGTGGGGATGGGCGTGACCCTTGCCCTGCTGATGCCGTTTCTGGGCACGCGCAACGGGTTCTACATGGAAGTGGCGACCCAGGTCGGGATTTTCGTGGCCCTGGCCCTGGGGCTGAACATCGTCGTCGGATTGGCCGGATTGCTCGACTTGGGGTACGTGGCCTTCTACGCCGTGGGCGCCTATTCGTGGGCGATCTTCGGGTCCGGTCAGCTGCTGAAGACCTGGCCGCAGTTGAGCGGCATCTTCCCGCTGGGTGGATTGTCGCCGTTGGGGACGTGGTGGTTCTTTGCGTTCCTGCTCGTCGCCGTCGGCGTGGCCGCCGTTACCGGTGTGCTGCTGGGGCTGCCCGTGCTGCGCCTGCGGGGCGACTACCTGGCGATCGTCACGCTGGGGTTCGGTGAGATGATCCGTGTACTGGCCAACAACCTCGACCACCCGCTGAACTTCACCAACGGCCCGATCGGCATCACCCCCATCGGGCGGCCGCCGATCGCGCCGATTCAATGGGTGCTCGGGCTGCTCCACGTGGACGCGACGCCTGCGCAGATCTACCCGGTCTACTTCTACTTCATCGTGCTGCTGGTGGTGGGCATCGTGATCACGGTGACCAACCGGTTCAAGAACTCCCACATCGGGCGGGCCTGGGAGGCGATCCGGGAAGACGAGCCCGCGGCCATCGCGATGGGCGTCCCGCTGGTGCGGATGAAGCTGCTCGCCTTCGCGGCGGGCGCCTCGTTTGCCGGGGCGATGGGCGCCCTGTTTGCGGCCAAGCAGTACTTCATCAACCCCGAATCGTTCACGTTCCTGGAGTCGATCGGCGTGCTGGCGATGGTGATCCTGGGCGGAATGGGCTCGATTCCGGGCGCCATCATCGGGGCCAGCGTGGTGACCATCCTGAACCTCCAGGTGCTGAAGGGCGTCTCGCTCTGGCTGAACGAGCTGCGCAACGCGGGCTTCACCGTGCTCGGCTACAACCTGGCGAACCTGCCCTCGCAGTTCGAGCCCGCGAAGTACGAGCGCATGGTCTTCGGCCTGATCCTGGTGCTGATGATGATCTTCCGCCCTCAGGGGTTCTTCCCCGCCAAGCGCCGCCGTCGGGAGCTGACGGGCGCGCTGGACGTCTGAGAGACCTGCGATGCCGGTGGTCCTGGAGGCGAGGGGCGTCACCAAGCGCTTCGGAGGGTTGACCGCGCTCCATGCGG
>JBIOXT010000024.1:0-2950 GCA_044869795.1 bacterium
TGGCGCCGTGCTGCGCAGCCCGCACGCCCACGCCCGGATCACCCGCATCGACGCCTCCCAGGCCCGCGCGCTCGCGGGGGTCCTCGCCGTGTACACGCACGGGGATCTGCCCGCGACCCTGCAGGAACCACTGCCCAGACTCATCCCGCACCCATCCTTGATCCACCACAAGACGCAGTCTGCGCTGGCACCCGGCATCGTCCGCCACGTCGGGGAAGCGGTGGCGTTCGTGGTCGCCGACAGCCGCTACGTTGCGGAAGACGCGCTGGACCTGATCGACGTCGAGTACGACCCCCTGCCCGCCGTGGTCGATCTGGAACACGCGGCGCAGCCGGACTCGCCGCTGGTGCACGACGACATCGGCACCAACGTCGCCGCGCACTACACGCAGCGGGTCGGCAACGTCGAGGAAGCGTTTGCGGGGGCGGCCCACATCTTCTCGGAACGCTTCGTGGTCGATCGCGGCACCGCCGCGCCGATGGAGTGCCGCGGGGTTGTGGCGCAGTGGGATGCCAAGATGCGGCAGCTCACGGTCTGGGACTCTACGCAGGCGCCCATCCCGATCCGCAACGGCCTGGCCCGGCTGCTCGACCTGCCGCAGGCGTCGGTGCGCGTCATCGCCCCCGACGTCGGCGGCGGATTCGGGCCGAAGACCAGTATGTTCTACCCGGAGGAAGTGCTGGTGCCCTTCGCGGCGATGGCGCTGCGGCGGCCGGTGAAGTGGATCGAGGACCGGCGGGAAAACTTCGCGGCGATGAACCACGAGCGCGAGCAAATCCATGACGCGCAGATCGCCGTCGACGCCGACGGCCAGATCGTGGGCGTGCGGACCATCTTCCTGTACGACTCGGGCGCCTACATCCCCTACGGGTTGATCGTGCCCATCGTCGCCAGCACGACGCTGCCGGGCCCCTACCGGATTCCGAACTACCACTGCGAATTTCGCGCTGTCTTCACCAACAAGACCATCGTCAGTCCGTACCGGGGGGCGGGACGTCCGCACGGCGTGTTCGTGATGGAGCGGTTGATGGACCGGGTGGCGGACGAGCTGCGCCTGGACCGGGCGGAGGTCCGGCGGCGGAACTTCATCCAGCCCGATGCGTTCCCCTATGACGTCGGGCTGATCTACCAGGACAACGCCCCGCTGATCTACGACAGCGGCGACTACCCGGCGGTCTTCGCCCGGGCGCTGCAGATGATCGGGTACGAGATGTGGCCCGAGCGACGAATGCAGTACCGTCGCGAGGGCAGGTTTGTCGGTCTTGGTTTTGCCTGCTACGTGGAGGGCTCGGGAATCGGGCCGTACGAAGGCTGCCGCATCACGGTCGAACCGTCGGGAAAAGTCTACGCGGCGACGAGCGTGGGGACACAGGGTCAGGGACACTTCACCTCGTTCGCGCAGATTATCGCCGATGCGCTGACGGTCCCGGTGGAAGACGTGGTCATCACCACCGGCGACAGCGCCGCGATGGGCTGGGGCACCGGCACGTTTGCCAGCCGGGCCGCGGTCGTGGCCGGGAACGCGGTGGCCCTCGCCGCCGACGCGGTCCGGGACAAAGCGCTGAAGGTTGCGGCGACGAAGCTGGAGGCGCGCGTTGATGACCTCGAACTGCGCGAGGGCCGGGTCTTCGTGAAAGGGAGCGTCGAGCGGTCGCTGTCCCTGTCCGAGCTCGCCGTGGCGGCCAACCCGCTCCGCGGCACGATCCCGCAGGACTGGGAACAGCCGGGGTTGGAGGCGAGCCGTTTCTTTGCGCCGCCCCGGGGGACCTTTGCCAGCGGCACCCACGCGGCCATCCTCGAGGTCGACGTGGCCACCGGGATGGTGAAGATCCTCAAGTACGTGGTCGTGCACGACTGCGGCCGGGTCATCAACCCGCTGATCGTCGACGGACAGATCCGCGGAGGCGTGGCGCAGGGCATCGGCGGCGCCTTTTACGAGAAGTTGGTCTACGACGAGAACGGCCAGCTCCTCACGCAGACGTTCATGGATTACCTGCTGCCGACGGCGATGGAGGTCCCCGAGGTCGAGATCGATCACATCGAGACGCCCTCCCCGCTCAACCCGCTGGGGGTCAAGGGCGCGGGTGAAGCCGGGGTGATCCCCGTTCCCGCGGTGTTTGCGCAGGCGATCGAGGATGCGCTGCGGCCCGAGTTTCCCATCAAGATCACGCAAATGCCCCTGAGCCCCAACTTGCTCCTGGAGATGATGCGCTGAAGCCCGCGCCATTCAAGTACGCCGCCCCGCGGTCGGTCGACGAATCCGTCGAGCTGCTGTCCGAGTACGGGCAGGAGGGCAAGCTGCTCGCCGGCGGCCAGAGCCTGGTGCCCCTGCTCAACATGCGGCTGGCGCGGCCGAGCGTGCTGATCGACCTCAACCGGGTGGGTTCCCTGGACTACGTCCGCGAAGAAAACGGCGAGGTGGCGATCGGGGCGATGACGCGGCAGCGCACCGTCGAGCGGTCGCCGGTCGTCCGCGAGAATCTTCCATTATTATGGGAGGCCATCCGCCAGGTCGGGCATCCCCAGATCCGCAACCGCGGGACGGTTGGGGGAAGCCTCGCCCACGCCGATCCCTCGGCGGAACTGCCGGCGGTCGCGGCGGCCGCGGGCGCGACGCTGGTGACCCGCAGCAGGCGGGGCCGGCGCGTGCTGGGCGCCGAGGAATTCTTCGTCTCGTATCTCTCCACCGCGCTGGAGCCCGACGAACTGTTGACCGAGGTCCGGATCCCGGTTCATCGCCACGCCGGCACGGCGTTCCTGGAGGTCGCCCGCCGGCACGGAGACTACGCGCTCGCGGGCGTCGCGGCGATGGTCACGGTCCGCGACGGCCGGTGCCAGGACGTGCGTCTGGCCTTCACGGGCGTGGGACCGGTTCCAATCCGGATTGCGGAGGCAGAAGCCGCGGTCAGCGGACGTGCGCTGACCGAGGACCTCTTGTCTGATGTGTCCC
>JBIOXT010000025.1:0-2574 GCA_044869795.1 bacterium
CGCTGTATGGGGCGCATCTGTTGCGGGAGCTGCCGGATCAACTGCGGCTGGCCATGGTTGTCGCCTTCGAGCATCATGCGAACTACGATCTCAGCGGGTATCCGGCGATCTCGGTCAAACCCGCCCCCCATCTACTGTCACGGATCGTGCAGGTGGCCGACTTCTTTGACGCCGCCACGTCGTCCAGACGCGCCTACCGGCGCCCGATGCTGCCCGCCGACGCCGTGCGCTTCATCCTCGAAAGCGCCGGCAAAGTCTTCGACCCCGTCATCAGCAAAGTATTCGTCCAGTTGATGGGCTTGTACCCCGTGGGATCCCTCGTCGAACTCGATTCCGGAGAGCTGGCCGTGGTCGTGTCGCCGGCCGAGTGGGACGTCACGCGCCCCGGGGTCAAAGTGGTGACCACCCGCGCCGGCGAGAGGGTTGAGCCGTACGCCGTGGACCTTGGGATGGAGCGCGACCGCAAGATCGTCGACGTCTGGGATCCCGCCGACTTCGGGCTGGAAACAGCCGCGGACCTCTAGCCCACCCTACGCGGCTCTACCCGATCCGCCGCGGATATTCTCCAAGAAAATCGATCGCAGGCTGAAAGAACACGGCATAGGGGCGGGTTTGTTCGGCCGCGGGGACGACCCCAATCGCCTCGAGCACCTCCGATGAGAATCCAACCATCCGGCCCGGGATCGGCGTCATGGGCTCATGCTGTACGGGCATGTACGACAGATGCCGGGCATCGGGATCGTGAAAGTATCCATCGGGCCGCATCGTGAGCCAGGTGGTCATCTCGTCGGCCGACTCGAAGAGCGACCCTGGGACCAGCGCGTCGCCGTCCGTGAGCTCGACGCTCAGGCGATGCGGCGGCGCCGCGCATACGAATCGATAGGTTCGATAAGTGCCGCGCACGGTGTCCCACTCGTGACGTAGAGTCACAGGCGCGCTGTACGTTGGCGCGTGAAACAGCTTCCGCTGGATATCGGCCTGCCAGGTGCCCATGATCACCCGGAAGAACCAGGCGCCCGCCCGGCCGGCGCGCCGCACGTAGGCACGGTAGTTGACCTGCGGGAAGGTTCCGCGGAGAAACCGCAGCAGCGGGGCCGACGGGCCGGCCCCCTGATTCTCAAACATGACCGCGGACACGAGGGCCCATGGTGTCCCCGCGCGGTCGCGCCGCAGGTCAAGCTCGATCCCCTTCGGGATGTGCGCGTGGACGCGCTCGGGGGGAACCGCAAACGTCACCATGGCCAGATGACGAAGCGGCGCGATAATCGGTGGGCGGCGGGGCCCTGTGTCTGAAGGCACGACAGGGCCGAGCGGCATCAGGAGGCGGTGGATGAGTGCGAGGCCTGCAGCAGGGTGGCGCCGAGAAGGCGGGCCAGGCTCTCGCCGCCGTCTTGCATCACGACCCTGTGATTCCACGCAAACAGCGGTCGGGCCAGCGGCGCGAGCAGGTTCATCCAACTCTTCGTTGTGCTGACCTTCCAGTCGTACCGGACGACGGTGACCGAGGCCTGCGGGGTCAGCTGCCAGCGGCCTGAGCCGCTCAACTGGCCGGTCGACGCGGCCTCCAAGACTTGCGGCTTTTCGACGCGGGTGGTGCGAAGATCGAAGATGAGCTTGTACGGCAGCGCCGTCTTCCACTCGTGGTGCCAGAGGCTGCCGATCCCGTTTTCATCGCCTTCCTCGCGCTTCTCGACCCGCTCAACGAACTTCCACCACGTCGGCCAGCGCTCGGGGTGCGCGACCTCTTCCCAGATCCGATCGATCGGGGCGTCAATGTGCCAAAGGGTGACGAAGGCGTATCGCGTCATAGGTCTCGACCGTTACTCGCCCTTGCTCGGCGTCGGAGGCGTGGGGCGATACGGCGCCGGGATGAACTCAACACCGGGCCGGCGCTGCCGGGTTTGCGGGTACAGATCCATCAGTTCGTACATTTCACGCGGCATCGAGTCGCTGACCAGCAGCCCGAGGGATCTCGCCTCGTCCGGGCTGATGGGGTAGTCGTGCGTCCAACGGCCGTCGCTCAGCGTGCGCGCGATCTCGTTCGCCTTCTCCGGTGTCTGATGCTCCAGCAGCAGCGTGTAGACCGCCTGGTGGACCTGCTGGAGCGCCTTTCGTGCAATGTCGCCGAGGATCAGCGTCTGGTCATCGCGATTGGGGTTTGGTTGTTCGAGGGCTTTGAGGATGGACGCGGCCGGATAGCTGCCCTGCGGGCCGCCCAGTTGCGGGTCGACCGGTCCGAGGACCGCGTCGGGGTCCATGACGATCTCATCGGCGGCCAGGGCCAGCAACGTCCCGCCGGACATCGCGTAGTGCGGGACAAACACGGTGACGTTCCCCTTGTGCCGCTTCAACGCCGATGCGATCTGCTCCGCGGCGAGCACGAGCCCGCCGGGGGTGTGCAGAATGATGTCGATCGGCATCTCCGGGGGCGTCAGCCGTATCGCACGCAGCACCTGTTCCGAATCCTCGATGTCGATGTAGCGGGCGATCGGGAGCCCCAATAGGCTCATCGTTTCCTGCCGGTGGATCATCGTGATCACTCGAGACTTCCTGCGCGTCTCGAGCGCGCGGATT
>JBIOXT010000026.1:0-14564 GCA_044869795.1 bacterium
TTGGTCCATGACGCAAGGTCGAAGATCGTGTCCACCGCCATCGGCCGGACCACGGGTACGACCTGCGCGTGGCCCGCGGCATGCCGCCATCCGGTGATGCCTCCCCGTGCGATCAGCGCCACGGCGCCGGGGAAGACGCCGTCGGC
The DNA here is from genome assembly GCA_044869795.1 of bacterium. Taxonomy (GTDB): domain Bacteria; phylum Sysuimicrobiota; class Sysuimicrobiia; order Sysuimicrobiales; family Kaftiobacteriaceae; genus DASXUC01. The sequence continues at coordinate 147 of JBIOXT010000026.1, forward strand.
GATGGCCGAGTCGATGAGGCGGCCCACATCGGACAGCGCCGAGGGATCCAGCCGCGCCGCCTCGGGCGGGCCCGGACGCAGCGCCGCGGCCGTGGTCGTCACGTCCCCGTCCACGTCGGCCGGAGGCGGGGGTCGAGGATTTCCTGCAACGCGTCGCCGACCAGGTTGAACCCCAGCACCGCCAGCACGATCGCCATTCCCGGGAAAACCGTCGGCCAGGGGCTCAGCTCGAGATAGTTGCGGCCTTCGCTCACCATCAACCCCAATGATGGATACGGCGGCTGCGTGCCCAGGCCCAGGAAGCTCAGCGCCGACTCGAACAGGATCGCGGTGGCGAGGTTGATGGTGGCCTGCACGAAGATAGGCGTGCTGACATTGGGCACCACGTGCCGCAGCGCGATCCGCCACGGATGCTGGCCGAGCGCCCGGGCGGCCTCGATGTACGCCTGCTCCTTGACCACCAGCGTGGGCCCGCGCGCGATGCGCGCGAAGATCGGGACGTACACGATGCCGATCGCCAGCACGGTCGTCAACGTCCCCGGCCCCAGGATGACGACAATCGTAATCGCCAGCAGCAGCACCGGGAACGCGAAGAGGATGTCCATCGCCCGCATCACCGCGCTGTCGAGACCTCCGCCGGAGATCCCGGCCGCGATCCCCAGCGCGCCGCCGAGCCCCAGCGCAAATGCCACCGAGAGCGCGGCCACGGCAAGCGAGGTACGGTACCCGAACAGGATCCGGCTGAGGAGATCCCTGCCGTAGAAATCCGTCCCCAGCAGAAACGGCGGACGCGGAGGCGCGAAGCGGGCGGTCGCGTGCATTTCCGTCACCGGATACGGCGCGAGGACGGGTGCAAGGAGCGCCGCCGCCGTGATCACCAGGAGGATGATGCCTCCGACGATCGCCTTCGGATAGCGCAGCGAAATTGCGGCCACACTGCGGCGGCGCGAGGGCAGCAGGACGTCTTCGCGCGCGTCCTCATGCATACCTGATCCGAGGATCGAGAAAGACGTAGATCAGATCGACGAGCAGGTTCACCACCACGAACAGGGAGGTCACGAGGAGCACCACCGCCTGCAGGACGGGATAGTCCCGCTGGACGATGGCCTGCAGACCCAGCCGGCCGACTCCCGGGATGGCGAAGACCTGCTCGACCACTATCGATCCGCCCAACAGGTACCCGGCGACGATCCCGATCAACGTCACGACAGGGATGAACGCATTCTTGAGCATGTGCCGGCCGATCACCGCCGGCTCCCCGAGCCCCTTGGCCCGCGCCACCTTCACGTATTCTTCCCGGCGCACCGAGACCAACGAGGCGCGCACCATCCGGGCGATCGCAGCGGCGTTGGGGATCGCCAGGGTCAACGCCGGCAGGAACATCCCCCACAGGTTGGCCGCCGGCGCCTGCAGCAGCGTCGGATACGTGAGCACCGGAAACCAACGCAGGTGCACGCTGAAGATGAGGATCAACACCGCGCCGACCCAGAATGCCGGCAGGGACAACCCCAGCAGTGTCAGCGTTTGCATGGAGGCGTCAGCCAGGCGCGACGAGGTCGTACCCGCCAGCGTGCCGACGGGCACGGCCACGGCGACCGCGAGCACCATGGCATACGTGGAGAGTTCGAGCGTGAAGGGCAGCGCGTCGGCGATCAACCCGCTGATCGGCCGTCCGGTGCGCACCGAGGTCCCGAGATCGCCGCGTGCCACGCGGCTGACCCAGCGCGCGTACTGCACGTAGACGGGCCGATCGAGCCCGAGCTCGGCCCGCACGCGCGCCAGCTGTTCAGGATCGGTGTTCTCGAACCCCAACAGGACCTGGGCGGGGTCGCCCGGGATGAGGTGAATGAGAGAGAACACCAGCGCCGAGACGATGAACAGCACCGGGATCAACAGCAGCAGCCGGGCGATGATGTAGCGCTGCATCGGTCACGTAAAGAGTTACCCCTCACCCTGACCCTCTCCCCTTATCAGGGGAGAGGGCCGAGGGAGGGGCCGCTTCCGTGCTTCCGGGCTTCCCTGCTTCCCGTTATCGCGCGAGCCAGGTCTCCGCCAGCGGATACATGGAGCGGGTGGACGACAGGGTAAAGCCCTGCACCGGGTCCCGCGCCACCGCGAAGAGGTCGGCGTAGGCGAGGAACAGGAATGGAATGCGCTCGGCGATCAATCGCTGCACCTGGTCGTAGATCTGGCGCCGGCGCGCCGGATCGGGTGTCGTGCGCCCCTGATCGAGCAGCTGGTCGATCTGCGCATCTTTGAACTTGAAAACGTTGGTGCTGCCGTTGGATTGGATGTGCCGCGACAGCTGCACGTCGGGGTCGATGGATCCGCCGTTGAGGGACACGAACGTGTCGAACTGGCTGCCCCGCCAGCGGGCCAGGAAGGTCGCAAAGTCGACCTGCTCGATCTCGACGTTGAAGCCGGCGGGCGCGAGCTGTTCCTTCAGCACCTGCGCCATCTGCACCGCTTCGGGCACGGTGGGGATCGGCATCATCTTGATCGAGAGGCCGTTGGGGGACCCGGCCTGGGCCAGCAGCTGCCGGGCGCGCGCCACGTCGCGGCGGTAATTGGGCAGCCGGGCCGCGGGAATCGGTGCCCACTCCGTGACCGTGGGCGGGATCGGACCGGCCTGGGCGGCCCGCCCGGAGTAGACGACCTGGATCAGCTGCGCCCGGTCGACCGCCAGCGCCAGCGCGGTCCGGACGCGCACGTCGTTGAACGGCGGCCGCTCATCCTGCGTCCCCAGCAGGCTATAGGCGAGATCGGCGGTCGACATCACCTTCAATCCGGGGACGGCATCGAGGGTTCGCGCCGCGGTGATATCCACGCCGAAGCCGATGATCAGATCGAGCTCGCCCGCGCGGATCGCCGCGCGGAGGGTGGCCGGATCGGGAATCACCCGGTAGACGACCGCATCCGCGTAGGGCAGCCGGTTCCCGGCGTCATCCCGGCGCCAGTACCGCTCGTTGCGCACGAGGCGCACGGAACCGGGGCCAAATTCGACGAGCTGGAACGGCCCGCTGCCCAGCGTCTTCGTACGCGGGTCGCCGACTTTGTCTTCGAAGTTCACCGGCACGATGCCGCGGCTGGGTCCGATCAGCAGGGAGAGGAACGGTGCAAACGGCCGCTTCAGCGTGATCCGTACCGTGAACGGGTTGACAATCGTCACGGCGCTGATCGGCTCCAGGAAACTGGCCTGCGGCGATTTGGTATTGGGATCGAGGATGCGGTCGATCGTGTACTTCACGTCGCTGGCATCCACCGTCGATCCGTCAAAGAACGTCGCGTCACGCCGCAGGTTGAAGGTGTAGGTGAGACCGTCCGACGAGATCGTCCAGGACTGGGCGAGGTTGGGTTCCAGCTCCAGGGTTTTCGGATTGAGGCGCAGCAGGCTCTCGTAGATCAGGTCCATCACCTGGAATGACGAGACCGCGGTCGCCACGTGCGGGTCGAGGTTGAGGATTTCCTGCGTAATCCCAACACGGATCGTACCGCCCCGCTGCGGGGCTCCGCCCTGCGCGCTCACCATGCCCAGCGCCAGGCCGAGCACCAGCACCGCGCAGATCACCAAGGTCCAGACGTTCCTCACGGACGCACCTCCAGTACGTGGGCAGGAGTTGTGGGTGTCACCTTCGCTATTCATTCGCGGCGGAACGAGTTCCTGCGCGGTCAACCGGCATAGACCTGGACCCCATTGACGAAGGTCGCCGTCGGACGCAGCGCGTCGTCGAGCACCACAAAATCCGCGCGCGTCCCCGCCGACAGTCTGCCGCGACGGCGGCGCCCCAGCACCGCGGCGGGAACAGTCGAGGCCATCAGCACCGCCTCGCGCAGCGGCACGCCCGTCGAAACGACGTTGGCAACCGCACCGGCAAGCGTCAGGGTCGTCCCGGCCAGCGTGCCGTCGCTCAGCCGCGGCGCATCGGTGACGTCGATGGGCCGGCCGCCCAGCAGCGCCCCGGTGGAGTGCGGATCCGGGGTTGCGACCGCGTCGGTGATCAGCGCCGCCTGCCGCCAGCCCTTCAGCCCGATGACGAGGGAAAGGACGGCGGGATGGAGGTGCACGAGGTCGGCGATGAGACCGACAACGACGTCGCGGCGGCGCAGTGCCGCGACGACGATGCCGGGATCACGGTGGTGGAGGGGCCGCATGGCGTTGAACAGATGGGTGACGACGGATGCCCCCGCGTCGAACGCGGCGTCCGCCTCCTCCGCGGTCGCCGCCGTGTGGCCGAGGGCCACGACCGCGCCGGCGGCCCGGATCGTCGGGATCAGCTCGAGGGCCCGCGGCAGTTCGGGCGCCAGCGTCATCAGCCGGACCAGACCCGGGGCCACACCGAGCAGGGCGTCACACTCCGCAGGGTCCGGGGCCCGCAGCGCGCCTGGGTCATGGGCTCCCGCGAACGCAGGGTTCAGGTACGGTCCTTCCAGGTGCAGGCCCAGCACCGAGGGGCCGCCGTCGGATTCCACAAATGTGCGCCAGCGCTGGATCGCCGCCAGCAGCTCCGGCAGCGGTGAGGAGATCAGCGTCGGCAGAAACGCGGTCACGCCGCCTGCGGCGAGGTGGGCCTTGGCGCGTTGCAGATCATCTTCGTCGCGGCAGGCGAGGAAATCGACGACGGCGCCGTTGACCTGCAGATCGATCAACCCGGGGACCAGCGTGCCGTCAAATCGCAGCGCGCGGGCGTGCCGGGGGATGCCGGAGCGCACGGCGGTAATGGTGCCGCCGGACACCTCGATAAAACCTGGAACGTGGTCGCGCCCGGACGCGATGACGCGGGGAGCGGCGTAGACGGCGGCACGGCGGCGAGGCACGTACCATCTATTGCGTTACGCCCGCGCCGCCCCCTGCGCTGGGAAGACCTGAATGACTACGCGACGCGCCGGCCGGTGGCCAGATTGTAGATCAGCAAGATGAGTGCAATCACCGCCAGCAGATGAATCAGGCTGCCGCCGAAGTGGAACCCGAAGCCCAGCAGCCACAGCACGAGCAGGATGATGAAGATCGTCCAGAGCATTGGCCCTTCCCCCTCTACCGACCCGCGGCGGCCGCGGGCGAATACAGCGCCTGCCGCGCCGCGCGGCAGGGCTGATCAACCGCCATCATGACCTGCACCGCCTGAAAACTCTCCCCCTGCCCAAGCAGCGGCAGGGCCTGCAGTGCGCCGGCCAGGCATTCGCGGAGTGCGGCGTTTTCTTGCCGCAGGAGTTCAACGGTCTTCTTGTTCCCATCCGCCTGCTTGAGGGAATCTTCCAGCAAAGCTCGCGTCAGCGCTACCGTCCGCTGGGCCGCCCGCAGTTCCGCGCGCTGAAACGTCACCGCGGCCTGCAGCGAGGCGGTGTGCTGCTGCAGGGAGGCCATTTCCGTCTCGCGGCTCGTGACCTTCGCCTCGGCGGCGGCTTTGAGGCGCGACAGCTCAGCGTAGTGACGGTATCCGCTCGAGGCGGCCACGGCGCTGCCGCCGGCCAACACCACCGCGGCAATCCAGATCCCTGCTACCGACACGCGCACGTTCATCTCAGGAGAGGTTTTTACCCGGACACCCGGCAGGCAAACGAAAACCCGTCCGCCCACGCCCAACTTGGGACGAACGGGTCTTCAGACCTTACCGTTCCCGGTTCCCGGCTCCCGGTTGTTCAGCGGGCGGCGGCCTTGGCCTCCGTGCTTTCCAACGCGATCGCCAGGAAGTCGGCCGCTTCCGCCGACGCACCCTGCTCCTTCAACATCAATCCCAACTCGCGCGCGGTCTGCGCCACCTTCGCCTGCATCCCGCGCTCCTTGAAGGTCGCCAAGGCCTCCTTCATCAGGCCGGCCGCACCGGTCAGATTGTTGCGGCGCATCAGGATCTTCGCCATGACGGCCTGGGCTTCGGCAACCTCAACCGGATCGACGTCTCGGGCGTGCGTCAGGGACTGCTGGGCGAACTGCTCGGCCTCGTCGAGATTGCCGATCTCCAGATGGGCGCGGCCGATGTCGGTCAGGATCGAGCCGCGATCCAATGGGTTGACGATCCGGTCGGCGACCCGCAAGGCGTGATGCAGGTGCCGCAGCGCCTCTTTGTATCGCGCCTGCTCCATCTCAACCTGACCGATGTTCTGCAACACCCGCATCAGGTCCGGAAGCTCCTCGGCCTGGTCCATCGCATCCTTCGCGCGCATGAGCTGGTCACGGGCGTGCTCAAGGTTCCCCAACTTCCGGCTGGCCAGCCCCATTCCCCACAGCGCGCGCCCGCGGAGCACGGTATCCCGTTTGGCCACGTCAGAACTGGCGGCTTCCTCGTAGCGCCGCAGCGCGTCGTCGAAATTGCCGGCATACGTCAGCGCCGTGCCGAGCAAGATCAGCGCCTCCACCCGGGCGGGATCGCGGCTGGCCTTGGCCCGCTTGAGGATCGTCAGAGCGCTTTCCAGCAGGGCGATGGCCGGTGGAAACTCTCTCAGCCGGACCTTGTACCGTGCCATCACCAGCAGCGCGCGCCCCAGCCGCCAGTGGTCCTGGCTCTGTTCGCACGCCGCCTTCACGCGCTCCAGCAAGGGCCAGGCCTCGGCATAGCCCCGTTGGGCAATGAGGATGTTCGCCCGCTGCAGCTCTGACTCGCGCGCCGCCTCGTCGATGTGGTAGGTCTGGGCGATGTAGTCCGCGGCGTCGAGCAACCGCAGCGCGGAAGACAACTCGCGCCGCTTCGCTGCCTCGCGGCTCAACGTCAGCAGACTCTCCGCCGCCGTTTCGTGCAGACGGCCTTCCTGTCCCAGCAGCGCATCGACCGACGTGCCCAGCCGCCGGGAGATCAGGGTGAGGGTTTCGACCGAAGGCCGGGTACGGTCTCGCTCGACGAGGCTGATGAAACTCTTCGAAAGTTCAGTCCCTCCCAGCTGTGTCTGGGTAAAACCGCGCGACTGGCGGAGCTCCCTGATACGCGTCCCAAGCGACATGACCTCGCCTCCGGTTCCCTTGAGTGTCCGTGTTCGTTGCGGCAGACGAATTCGATACGCTATCCGGAATAACCTGCGAAAGCATATCATGACTCGACTTTGAGATGCAAGGCGCGGGGGCGCACTTCTGCTGTCGATAGATCTGCCCTAGCCGTTCCCGTCTGGGCCGTTGTCTCCGGCCATCTGGAGCGTCACTGGTAGGCCGCCGTTGCCATCCGGACCGTTGTCGCCGGCAACGCGCGTCGCCGACAGACCCGTCACGAGCATTGCCAGGCTGATGAGCACGATTCCGAACAGTCTCTGCATCTGTCCCCTCCGCGTCGTGCGAATGTGGACCCGTGGACACGCCCCCGCGCCCCAACCCACGGGATTCTTCGGTATGTTGTGCAATCCTCGTCTTTGTCAGACTATTGAAATCATCCTGAATCTGGTTTAATATTTGGACACTTTTCTTCAGAGCGGAGCAGGTGGGTAGATGGCGGCGGTGAGGGCACCGATGGGAGTGCTGTGGTCCAAGCTGCGGTCGGTAGCCAGGCACGGCCGGCCCGATGATGCGGCGCAGACCGCCTCGGCACGGCGGCTGCAGCGGCTCGCAGCGCTGCGGGCCATCGATATCGCGATCTCCAACAGCCTCGACCTGCGGGTGACCCTCGACGTGCTGCTGGCCCAGGTGACCACCCATCTGGCCGTTGACGCCGCCGGAATCCTCCTGCTCGATCCGCAGATGCAGCGACTTGCGTCCACAGCAACGCGTGGATTTCGGATCGCCCGGCCCAACTACACGGTGGCGATGGGCCGTGGCGTCGCCGGGCGGGCGGTGGCGGAACGGCGCACGATCGGCCACCGTGAGGTATCGTCGGCGGAAGAACTCACCGCCCTGATGCGCGACGAGGGGTTCGCCGCCGCCTACGCGGCGCCGTTAGCGTCGAAAGGGCGAATCCTCGGGGTCCTTGAGATCTTCCATCGATCGCCGCTGACGCCGGATCAGGAGTGGTTGGATTTCTTCGAGGCGCTGGCGGGGCAGGCGGCCATCGCGATCGACAATGCCGCATTGTTCGGGGACCTGCAGCGCGCCAACCTCGATCTCACGCTCGCCTACGACACCACGTTGGAGGGCTGGTCCCGTGCGATGGACCTGCGGGACAAGGAAACCGAAGGCCACACGCAGCGGGTGACCGAGATGACGGAGCGCCTCGCGCGCGCGATGGGGCTCCCCGAGACCGAGTTGGTGCACATCCGCCGCGGAGCGCTGCTGCATGACATCGGGAAGATGGGCGTCCCCGACGCGGTGCTGCTGAAGCCGGGCCCGCTGTCTGATGAGGAATGGGCGAAGATGCGCCGGCATCCCGAGTACGCGCACGAGCTGCTGTTCCCGATCGCGTATCTGCGGCCGGCCATCGACATCCCCTACGCCCACCATGAGCGCTGGGACGGCACCGGGTACCCGCGTGGACTGCGCGGCGAGGGGATCCCGCTGGCGGCCCGGATCTTCGCCGTCGTCGACGTGTGGGATGCCCTGACGTCGGACCGTCCCTACCGATCCGCCTGGTCGACCGAGCGAAGCCTCGCCTACATCCAGGCCGAATCCGGAGCGCAGTTCGATCCGGATGTCGTCCACGCGTTCATCGAGCTACACTACACGGGTCAGGTGATCGGACCCGCACCGCGGTTCGCCGCCCCGGTCAGGCAGGGGCAGCCTCGTTAAGGCTGGAACAACCTCACCACACAGCGACGCGGGCGGCGGCATCTTCGCCCGCCGGGACGAGGAGAGTCGATGCGGATACGGGCGTGGGCGGCGATCTGCGCAGCCGTCCTCATGCTGGGGACCGGGACGGCAGCGGCGCAGACGCCGCGCAAGGTCGTCATGGTCGTCGACTTCGCCGACCGGGTCGGCGGCAGGACCTACACCCGGGAAACCATCACCGTGCGAATCATCAACCGGCTGCGCGACGACGCCACCATCCGCGTGCTGTCGCGCGACCAGGTCCAAGACGCGCTGCGACAGGCGCGCCTCGAGACCGCCGGCATGCTGGACTGGGACGATGCGCAGAAGGTGGCCAAGTCTCTGCAGGCGGACTACGTGGTGATGGGCGAGGTCAGCACATTCGACCAGCAGTACACCGGGGGCTGTCTGCCGATCGTGGGCTGCGCCTATACGGTTACGGCAACGGTCAACCTGCGGGGCAAGCTGCTCGACGTCGCGGCCGGGGCATTCGCGGCCGATTTGTCCGCCGAATCGCGCAAGCAGCAGACCAGCATCTCGGTCTGGGTCGGCTACTGGTGGGGCAGCGTGAGCGTCGACAACTTCGATTCCCAGTTGATCGGCAAGGCCACGCTGGAAGCCGTGGACGACTTCGTGAAGAAGGTGCGCCCCGCCATCAAGTAGCGGCAGCCGTGGGATTCGTCGACAGCCACCTCCATCTGGTCACCGCGGGGATGCTGCGCAACATGCGCGACCGCCCGGCGGGCTACAGGCGCCGGGCGATGGAAGGCCTCCGCGTCCGCGGCAAGACCTTCGAGGAGCGCCTGCGTGAACTCGAGGGACAGCGTCTGGAAGATCACGCCCAGAGCTGGCTGAAGGAATTCGACGCCGCGGGGGTGGACGTCGGCGCGTTCATTGCCGTCGGCGAAGGCAACGAGGAGCTCGGCCAGTTCGTCGCCCTGCACCCGGACCGATTTGCGGGATGGGGATCGCTGGCCGACCCCCGCCATCCCGACGCCTGGCGCACGGTGGCAAGATTTCGCGAGCTGGGCCTGTCCGGCTTGAAGCTCTACCCGCCGATCCAGCGCTTCCTTCCAAACGACCGCGCCTTCTACCCCATTTACGAAGCCGCCGCCGAGGCCGGCCTGCCGATCCTGTTCCACTTCGGCATCACGATCGGCGCGTTTTACGATCTGACCTACGCCAGTCCCCTGCCGCTGTCCGCACCCGTCAAAGAGTTCCCCGACGTCACCTTCCTCATCGCCCACTTCGGCGCGGGGTTCCTGCGCGAGACGCTGTTCCTCGCCTACCACACGGAGAATGTCGGCGTCGACACATCGGGCACCAACAACTGGCGGCTCTTCTACCCCGGCGAGCCGTCGCTTGAGCAGGTCTTCCGCGACGCGCTCCGCGCATTCGGCCCGCAGCGGATTCTCTTCGGCACCGACTCCACGATCTACGGGGGGTACCGCCACCACATCCTCAAGGAACAGCTGGACGTGCTTGCGGGATTGGAGCTGCCCGAAGACGACCGGGCGGCGATCCTTGGCGGGAACGCGCGCCGCATCCTGCGCCTCCCCGCGCAGTAAACCGCCTCAAGACCGGCCGTCTCTAACGAAGCGAATGCGCTGGCTGCTGGCGGTGACGCTGCTGGTGGTACTGCTTCCGGGCTCGCTGTACGCGGCCGACGTAACGGAAGTCCCGGCCGGGGTGAGCTCAGAGGCGGTGGCGGCATTCAAGCGTGGGCTGGAACTCCACCGCCAGAAGAAGTGGGCCGCGGCGATCCCGGAGTACGAGCGCGCCATCGCGCTGGGCGGCCGCTTTCCGGAAGCCTTCAACAACCTCGCCTACTGCTACCGGAAGACCGGGCAGGTCGATCGAGCGATCGAGTTGTACAAAGTCGCCATCGCTCTGCGGCCGCTGTTCGTGCAGGCCCACGATTACCTGGCGCGGGCCTATCTGCAAAAGGGCGACCGCGACGCCGCGCTGCGTGAATACGAGATCGTGCGCCGTCTCGACGCGAAGCTCGCGGCCTGCCTGTGGATGGCCATCCAGCGCAACGACCCCGACTATCACGACATGCCCTGGACCAACCCCTAGTTGGAAGTTGGAGGTTGGAAGTTCTTTCAACTTTCGGCTCTCCTGATCCGCCTGGGCCCCGCGATCGTCTTTCTCATCCACGGATACCTAAAATTACTCGGCGGCGACCACGACCGCACCGTCGCGCTGTTCCTGACCGTCAATCTCCCGCAGCCAGAGCTGCTGGCGTGGGGGATCGGCCTGCTGGAGTTTGCCGGCGGCCTCGCCCTGCTCACGGGGGTCTGGATGCGGCCGTTCGCCGCCCTCCTGACGATCGAGATGGCGGTGGCGATCTACAAGGTCCGGATCCCCCAGGGATTTCTCGGGGGATGGGAGTTCGAGCTCACGCTGCTGTTGGTCTGCGCCGGACTGGCGCTGTGGGGAGGAACCGCCCAGGAAACTAGGAAACGAGGAAACTAGGAAACGAGCAACTGCTCAGATCGATTTATCCGGCCGCGTTTCCCCGTTTCCGCGTTTCCTCGTTTCCCAGGTGGTGAGTTGTCCAGTCATTTCGCCTGCATCGGGTTTCCGGTCGAGGACATGACGGCCTACTGGGCGCTCGCCCACCGAGCCGCCGCCGAAGGGGTGCGCACCGAGACCCCCAGCGGCGGTGCACTTGCACGCTGGGCCGTGGGCAACGGCCCGGAAGTTTGGGCTCAGATCGATCCGGCCGGCGCCGTGGTCGGGGCGACGCCCTACTTTTCGACCAACGCGTCCTTCAAGATCTCGGTGACCGGCAGCGGTGAGGACCCCGACGAGCGTCTGGAGGGCTGGATCGACGGCTGGCTGGAACCGAGCGAAGACGACGAGCCGTACTCCGGCGTTTTCCCCCTGCGCGTCACCCTGGTCGACTACGCCATCTCCAGCCGCCGGCTGACGCGGTTCCCCGCCCTGCATACGGTGGAGTTGATCGCCCTCGCCCACGAGGCCGACGTCTACGCGGACGAAGCGGCGTATCGGGCGGCGCCGGGCGAGGTCTACCGGCTGCCGATACAGTCGTTCGTTTCGACGGCGCACTCCGCCGCCGATGAGCCCGAACCGTTTGCTGAAGCGACCGCTCTGGCCAGCGGGCTGGTGCGCGAGGCCGCCCTGCTGATCAATCCCGTGACCGAGGCCACGTTCTGGCGGATCGCGCTGGCCACACAGGGCGTGACGCTGCAGGCGTTTGCCGTCCCCGCCGACCTCGGCGGTCCGGTCGAGATCGGGCAGATCTTCACCGGCGGCTTCTGGCTGTTGGGACGCCTCGTCGACTGATCAGCGCGAGAGCGCCACTTCCCCGCGCCACAGCCGCTGCATTTCCTCGCTGGTCTGAAGCAGGTGCTCCAATGTCCCTTCGCTGTCGACGCGGCCGTCCTTGAGCACGATCACAGAGTCGGCGCGGCGCAGAGCGGCCCGACGGTGGGAGACCACGAGACAGGTCAGATCTCTGCGCTCGAACAACCGCTCCCAGAGCACGCGTTCGGTCTCGACGTCGAGGGCACTGGAGAGATCATCGACGACCAGAAGTTCCGGCGTGCGCACGAACATCCGGGCGGCGGCGGCGCGTTGAATCTGTCCGCCCGACAGCTTCACGCCGCGCGGTCCCACCAGCGTCTCCAGCCCGTGCTCGAGTGATTCGACATCCTCCTCCATGACCGCCGACCAGATCGCGTCCGGCAGATCCGCGCGGTCCTCGGACAGACCCATCAACACGTTGTCCTTCAACGCCTCGCTGAACAACCGCGGCACCTGCGGGATGTAGGCGCTGCGCGGCGGCACAAAGAACGTGGCCGGATCGTCGATGGACTCTCCGTTCCAGATGATCTCCCCGGCGTCTTTGGGCAGCAGGCCCAGGAGCACACGGACCAGGGTGCTCTTCCCTGACCCGACGCGGCCGGTGAGCACCGTGAATGACCCGCGGCGCAGCGTGAAGCTGATGTCGACAATGCCGCGGCCGGTGAGCGGATCGCGGTATGTCAATCCCCGCACCGTCAGCGCCTGCAGCGGTTCGACTATGTCACGCTCCGGGTGGGGCACCGTCGGCAGCGCACCATCGAGGTACACCGGGACGTACTCCAACACCGCGGCGGGCGGTTGATCGGGGATCAGCTCGGTCAGCCGCTCGAAGGAGATCGACGCCTGCTTCATCCGAGCCATCAGGTTGCCGACGAAGGTGATGCTCTGGTTCACCATGCCGAGGTAGAACACGAACAACGCGAAGTCCCCGACGGTGAATGAACCGGCCCGCATCGATGACGCCGCCAGCAGCAGGACCACGCCCGTGCCGACGTTGATGGTATTGTCGAAGACCATCGCCATCAGCTGCGACAGCAGGCTGTCTTTGAGCGCGGCCCTGCGGCGCACCTCGTTCAGACGCCGCAGATGGCCGATCACCTGTTCCTCGGCCGGGGCTACCTTCACCGCCTGCACGGCGCCGAACATCTCCCCCACGAAGTCGCTGACTTCCCCCGCGGCCTCGCGCGCAGCCCGGCGGTAGCGGATGATCTGGCGGCGTACGGCCACGACGACGCCAATGATGCCCACGAGCGGCACCAAGACGACGGCGGCGATGACCGGGTTGATGTCCACCATGATGATCGCCCCGACGATGGCGGCCAGGACGATGCCCACGCCGTCGACCGCCCACTCCAGGAGGTTGCCCAACTCGTCGACGTCCTCGCGGAACCGGCTCATCGCTTCGCTCGATGAGTGCGGCAGCGCCTTCGCGCCCGGCCGCTGCAGGATCCACCGCAGCAGGTTGCCCTGCAGCAGCGCGTTCACCGAGAACCGCAGCGTCGCCCAGACGCGCACACCGGAGGTGTTGACGACGATGCGCGCGGCGGTGGTCGCCACGAGCAGCGCAATGAGCGTCCACACGCTGAGGGTGGCCTGCGCGCCCGCGGTCAGCGTGTTGAACAGCGCGCGGATGATCAGCCCGGTGGCGAGCGGCAACAGCCAGAACAACCCCCACAGCACGGCGTTCACGGCGTACAGCGCTGGCCGGAAGCGGATCAGGCGCCACAGCAGCTGCCCGGCGTTCACACCAGCACCTCCTCCAGCCCCGTGCGCAGGAGTCCGGCAAACCGCGTCGCCGGATCGTGTTCCAGCGCGGCGCGCTCCCCGTACTCGGCCACGCGGCCCTCTTCGATGATCAGGATCTCGTCCGCCCGGCGGACCGTCTTCAAGCGGTGGGCGATAATGATCGCGGTGCGCTCGGCCAGGAGGACATCGACGGCCCGCTCGATCAGCGCCTCGGTGGCCGGGTCGAGCCGGGACGATGCCTCGTCCATGATGACCAGGCCGGGATCCTTGAAGAACACCCGCGCGAACGCCAGCAGCTGCGCCTCTCCGGCCGACAGTCCACCCCGGGACGCCAGCACGGTATCGAGGCCCTGCGGCAGCGCCCGGTACCAGCGGTACAGGCCCAGCCGGTCCAGCACATCGAGGATCAGCGCGTCGTCGACACGGTCATCGAAGAACGTGAGATTGTCCCGAACGGATGCGTGGAACAGCTGGACATCCTGGGTGACGATCCCGACGCGGCGCCGCAGATCGTGCAGCTGCGCCTCCCGGATGTCGGTCCCACCGAGACGGATCCGACCCGCCGGTGGATCGTACAGCCGCACCAGCAGACGTCCGATCGTGGTCTTGCCGCTGCCCGTGCGGCCGAGCAGTCCGAGTACGCGGCGCGGCTGGAGACGGAACGAGATCCCGTGGAGCACCAGTTC
>JBIOXT010000027.1:0-21369 GCA_044869795.1 bacterium
TCGATCTCGGTGAGCACGAGGCCGGCAAGACCGTCGCCCAGCTCTGGGCCGACGCGCTCAGCCCGATCGTCACGAAACTCGAGACCCAGGGTGAGGCGGCCTGGCCGGAGATCGTCGAGCAGAACGATCAGTACTCGGTGCGCGAGTTCCTCGAGGCCAATCACTGGTCGGAAGCGGCGATCGAGTTGTTCGGGCTGCTCTGGAACCAGGAAGCGCTGCTGAACTCGTCGTTTCTGGAACTGCTGCGGGAAGAAGTCGGCAACTTCTACACCGACATGGTGCAGATCGACGGCGGCATGGACCGGCTGCCGCGCGCCATCGCGGCCGACCTCGCCGACCGCATCCGCCTGAATACGAAGATGATCGCGATCGATCAGACCGCCGAGGGCGTCGTCATCCACTGCCAGACCCCGGCCGGACGCACCCAGATCAGCGGAGACTACGCCATCATCACCGTGCCGTTTCCGGTCCTGCGGCACGTCGAGGTGCTGAAGCCGTTTGGGCGCGCCAAGCAGCGCGCGATCCGTCAATTGCACTACGACGCGTCGGCGAAGATCTTCTTCCAGTGCCGCCGGCGGTTCTGGGAGGAGGATGAGGGCATCTTCGGGGGCGGGACCGTGACCGACCTGGCCGTCCGCAACATCTACTATCCGGAACATGGCCGGGAGACCGGGCGTGGCGTCCTGCTGGCCAGCTACACGTGGTCGGAGGACGCGCAGCGGTGGGGATCGCTGCCCCCCGACGAGCGGATCGTCCAGGCTCTGGAAGACGTAGCCAAGATCCACCCGCAGGTGACCGAGACGTTCGAGGTCGGCGCGTCAAAGATGTGGCACGACGACGAGTTCGCCGGCGGCGCGTTCGCACTGTTCGACCCCGAGCAGCAGCGCCTGCTCTACGACTACATCGTGGCGCCGGAAGGGCGCATCCACTTTGCGGGAGAGCACACCTCGCTCACCCACGCCTGGATCCAGGGCGCGATCGAGTCGGGGCTCCGCGCCGCGTCCGAAGTCTACGAGGCGGCGTCGCGCGGACCCTAAGTGATCGGCCCTGCTAGAGACAAGACGCCGAGAAGTTCGCCGTCGCGTTGCCGGCCAGCGAGATCACCCGGCTCGCCGGCGTGAAGGCGCAGCCGGCCTTGCTCGGCGTGAGCGTGTACGTACCCTTGCGCAGGCCCAGGAAGTGGTACTCTCCCCGGAGCCCCGATGTCTTGGTTGCGCTGGTGCACCCGTTGGGCCCGGCGAGGCTCATGGTCACCCCGACGACGCCGGTGCCGTTCGATCTCTTGACCGTGCCGGAAATGCTGTAGGGTCCCGTCCCCGTGCAGCTCGCGGCGACGACGGGCTCGAACTGCACGGCCAGAACCGTCAACGCAACCACGAGCGTGAGGCAGGCGATCTTGCCGACTCTGCGGATAGACATGCGCACGCTCTCCTTTCGTGAGGGTTTGTCTATCCTCTGATTTACCCCCAAGTGAAACCCGGCAAAAACAAAATGGGAAGTGCGAGGAGATGACGAGGTCCTATCCGGGGCTTTCACTTACTGGAGCGGGCGATGGGATTTGAACCCACGGCCCTCGGCTTGGGAAGCCGATGCTCTACCACTGAGCTACGCCCGCTCGACTGTCGGTATTATACTACGGCAGGTGCGCGTCGAGATATTCGACCAGCTCACGCGCGATCGCCTCTTTGCCCACGGCTGTTTTGGCAATCGTTCCCTCCGGCGTGATGAAATACCCCGTGTGCTGGCCGCCCTCGATCTCGCGCAGGTCATTGGCAATCACTAGATCACAGCGGTTCTTGCGCAGGAACTCGAGGGCGATTGCCTGCAGGTCGTTCAGCCGCTTGTCGACTTCCAGCTTGAATCCGACGAGAAAGGTGTTCGGCGCCAGTTCTTTGACCAGCCCGATCGCCTTGGGCGTGGGGACCAGCCGGACGACCCATTCGTCGACGTGTGACCCCGTCTTCGTGTGCCGCACCTCATCCGGCTGAAAGTCCAGCACGGCCATCGGGTGGATGACGGCATCGTAGCCGCCTCCCGGAAGTTCCTGCTGGAAGACCTTGATCACATCGTCGACCGTGTCCACGGCGATCAGCCGCAGGTGGTCGTGACGGCTGCTGCGCACGACGGGCACCACGCTGGACCGGCCGTAGACGAACGTCACGTGCGCACCGCGGCGGATCGCCTCCTCGGCGATGAGCGACCCCAGACGCCCACTGGCCTTGTTGGTGATGAACCGCACCGCATCCAGGGGCGCGCGGGTGGGCCCCGAGGTGATCAGCAGTTGCTTCCCATGCATCGCCATCGGTTAGCCCATTTCCTCGTTTCCTCGTTTCCTCGTTTCCTCATCCGTGCCGGGCACCGGGAACCGCAGGCAAAACTCGCGCACGGCCGACCGCATGGCCGCCAGCGCGGCGTTCTCTTGGATTGCGGTGCGGAACTTCTTGATGGCCGACGACCGCTGGACGCGGTCGTCGGGAAGCTGGAAGTCACGGACCTGGGCCTCGACGTCGGCGATCCATCCCGCGATGCGTTCCATCTCCGCCTCCCGCATCCCGCGGGTCGTCGCTGCCGGTGAGCCGAGCCGCACGCCCGACGGATAGAACGCGGACGCCGGTTCTCCCGGGATCGTGTTCTTGTTCACGGTGATCCCCACCCGGTCGAGGGCCTCCTGCAGGAACACCCCGCGCCCCGGACCCCCCGGGGTGAGATCGATGAGCGCCATGTGGTTGTCGGTCCCCCCGGTCACCAGCTTGATGCCGCGATCCATCAGCCCCGCCGCCAGCGCCTTGGCGTTGGCGACAACCTGGCGGCCGTACTCCTTGAAGGAAGGCTGCATCGCTTCGCCCAGCGCCACCGCCATCGCCGCGGTCGTGTGATCGTGGGGCCCACCCTGCAGCCCGGGGAAGATCGCGCGGTCGATCTTCTCGGCCAGCTCCGGGTCCTTGTCCAAGCCGCGCCGGGTCACCAGGATCATCGCGCCGCGCGGACCACGCAGCGTCTTGTGCGTCGTGGTCGTCACGATGTGGGCGTACGGTACCGGACTCTTGTGCACGCCGGCGACGACCAGCCCGGCGACGTGGGCGATGTCGGCGGCGAAGAACGCCCCAACCTCGTCGGCAACTTCCGCAAACCGTTCGAAGGGAAACTCCCGGACGTAGGCGGTGGCCCCGCACCAGATCAGCCGCGGCTTGTGCGCGCGCGCGAGAGCCCAGACGTCGTCGAAATCGATGTACCCCTCGGCGGTGACGTGGTAGGGCACGCTGTGGTAGTAGATGCCGGTCGCGCTGACCTTCCAGCCGTGGGTGAGGTGGCCGCCGTCGGGGAGGTTCTGACCCATGATCGGATCCCCGGGACGGCAGGTGGCCATGTACACGGCGAGGTTGGCCGGGCTGCCCGAGTACGGCTGCACGTTCGCGTGCGGGACGCCGAACAACTCCATCGCCCGGCGCTGAGCGAGGCGTTCCACGTCGTCGATGTACTCGTTCCCGCCATAGTACCGGCGCCCCGGATACCCTTCCGAGTACTTGTTGGTAAAGATCGTCCCCATCGCGTCGAGCACCGCGCGGGAGACGTAATTCTCCGAGGGAATCAGCTCAACGCCTTCGCGCTGCCGTTGTCGCTCCTGCTGAAGGATGGCGAAGACTTCGGGGTCGCGCTGCTCGAGTCCCATGCCCGACGCGGCTACTCCGACGCGGCCAGGGTCACTTCGACAACCGGATCACCGACGCGGATGAGTCCATCGCCGACAAGGTCGACGACGCGGGCGAGCCGGCCGCGCCGGCCCACCAGATCGCGCTGGAACGCGACGGGATCGTCGAAGCCCAGGATACCGCCGATGTGCGTGCAGGGCTCACACGGACCGGCCAGCTCCAGGGTGGCCCGACCGATCCGCAGCCGCGTCCCGGCCGGCAGCCGCTCGAGGTCGGGAAACTCCACCGTCAGCTGCTCGCGCAGATCGCCGGGCCGCAGGCGGAGATCTCGCAGCGTGGCCGCATCGAGGATGAGGACCTGCCGGTTGTCGTCGGCCCGCTTCTTCCCGTGCACGTCCCCCTCGAGGCCGCGGCCGACGATCGCCCTGGCCTCGGCCACCGGCTGGGGCGGCGTCCGCTGCTCGCGGAGGAGCTGGATGCTGAGGACCTGCCCTGCGGTACTCGTCATCGGTCGCGCGGCCGGTCAAACTCCATGTCCGGTGTGTCTAGTGTTCCCATGTCGCCATCGAGTTCCTCCAACTCGGGCGTCGGCCGTTCCCAGGGCGGCGTTGGAGAAGCCGGTCGAGACGGACCGGCGGCCCGCGGTTCGGCGGCGCCGCTGCCGACGGGGAGGACCCCGCCGAAGCGCAGGGCCAGCAGCTTGTCGATGTCGCGACCGAAGAACCACCACAGCACGGGAGCCAGGACGATCCACCCCGATGGCCCGGCCTCCCCGAAGGTCTTGACCAGGGACAGGATCCGGTCGGGCACGAACAGCATCCCGCCAACGATCAGCGTCGAAATCGCCGGGCGGACCAGCGCGATCGCGCTGTTCGCCCAGATGTAGACCCGTGACGCATCGGGCATGGTGGCTTTGACGAACTCCACCCACACCTGCGCGTTCGTCTGCTCCAGATCGGTCAGCTGCCGCCGAAACTGCACCTCCTGTGCGGGATCAGCCAGCAGTCCGACGCTGCGCAGCAGCTTGATCAGCGCCTCCAGCAGCGCTCCAGAGATGTTCATCGGCCTTCCCCCTCTCCCAAGGTCACGACTTTGGCCGAATGGTCGTAGGCCACGGTGAGCCCCAACGCCGCGGCCAGGCGGCGCACGTGGACGAAGACCCGGCTGTTGACAACGAGCACCGACTCCGGTGGGAGCGCCCGGCCGCCGATGCGCAGCTCGATGAGCCGGACAGCCCTCGGAAGCAGATCGTCGGCGTACCGCTCCATCAATGCGATCAGCCGGCGTCCATAAGTGGGAGAGGTCGCATAGCCCGCGCGGGCGATCAGGAGCGCAAACCGCCGCGGGTCGCCGGTCAGCGCGTACGCCTGCAGCGCCGGGCGGTAGCGGGCGTTGCGGTAGAAAAACGCCACGTAGTCGGCGACGTTCGCTTCGATGTTGGAGTACGCGCGGAACAGGGCGACCGGATTCGCTCCCGCGGCGCGCGCCGCATCGTAGGAATCGAACAGCATATTGGTGGCGTGCGCATGGTAGCTGTGGGGACCGTGCCGGTGGGCGCCGGCAAACGGCAGCGCCTCATAGGTGCTGCCGTAGTAGACGCGGCCGGGCCACCCCGCGCGTGCCTTCACGCCGAAGTAGGCGTTGCCGGCGCGCGAGAGACCCGACCGTCCCCAATCGCTTTCCAGGATGGCCTGGCCGACCAGCACGGCACCGGGCACACCACCGGCTTCCGCGGTCGGCACGAACGTGCGGACGCGGGTGAGGAATGCCTGTTGTTCGGGAGCCAGCGCCGGCATCGCGCCCCTCCGAGGGCTCCGGATCTGTCTCAGTGTGAGCCGGCAGAACGGGAAGGGCGAAGTCGCCTGATGAGGCTAACCTGGACGGAGGTCACTCGAAGCTGCGAGCCATCGTTCCTCGTGCCTCGCCACCCTACGTAGATTCGAGGATCGAGGCGCGAGGCTCGAGGTACGTCAGTTTGGTCTGAAGTCCACGACGTGGAACGAACGCAGACGAGGATTGGTGCTGGGGAGCCAGTCCACGGCGATCGGATGCGCGAAGTCGGGCTGCAGCCGCCCGTGCTGCAGCCAGTAGCGGGCGTGCGCATCGCCGGCAACGGCCGGACCGGCCTTCACGACGAGCGTCAGCGGCCCGTCGACCACGTGCACCCCGTCGATGACCGGCAGCGCGGCGAGGGCATCGCGGATCTTGCCGGCGAGCTCGACCGGGGGCGTCGGCCGTACGTTGACGAGCGCGACGTTACGCCCCAGGGGACCGACGATCTTCACGTTGGCCAGCTCGGCGGAAAATCGACTCTCGGCGAGCAGGGCGAGGAGGATCTCGTTCGCCTCGGCGACGGCGCGGCCGTGGTAGTCCGGACTGGCCAGCGGCTTGAGCAGGTGCTTGAGCTTGCAGCCCTCGCGCCCGGAATGCTCGCCGATCTTGGGGATCCGCAGTCCCAGATCGCCGGCAAGTGCGCGGATCTGCGGCTTGTCGAGGTCCAGCAGGGGCGCGTAGTATCCGTTGCACACTTTCAGGCCCAGCCGGCCCCACGTGTCGCTGCGGTTGGCGCCGGTGAGAACCAGCCGTCCGCGCGCCACCTTCTTCACCATCCCCAGCTTGATCTCGCGCGTGCAGCGGTTGCAGGCCGGACCGCCGGACTGCACGCGGTGCTGCGCGTACTGTCCGAGCAGGCACTTCTGCCGCAGGCCGAGCTGCTCGGCCATCTCGAGGACAATTTCGTTGCCCCGCCGGTACGCGTACTGACCCATGTTCACGGTGACCAGCAACACCTGGTCGGCGCCCAGAGCCCCCTTCGCCAGCGCAGCGACGACGGTGCTGTCAAGACCGCCGCTGAACGCGACGATGACTGCCTCTCCGGCCGTGACCACGCGGATGTCGCGGACGATGTTGTCCATGATCACGTCAGGCATGACTCCAGTATAGAACCGTCCCTGCGCGGGCAGGGAGCGGGATAGCATCGTGTAAATCTGAGGTATGCCCAAGACGATCCGGCAGTCCGTGACGGTCCATGCCGCGCCGGCAGCCGTGTATGAAACGCTGCTGGACTCCAAGCGACACTCGCGGCTGACGGGCGGCAAGGCGTCGATCAGCCGGAAGGTCGGTGGAAGATTCTCGGCGTTCGACGGCTACGCCGAGGGGGTTAACCTCGAACTACAGCGCGGCAAGAAGATCGTGCAATCCTGGCGCGCCAGCGACTGGCCCGCCAACCACTACTCGAAAGCCACCTTCGCGTTGAAGAAAGTTCCCGGGGGCACGCGGCTGAGGTTCACGCAGACCAGTGTACCCAACAACCAGTACGCGTCGGTCAAGCAGGGATGGATCGACTACTACTGGACGCCGCTCAAGGAACTGTTCACCAAGAGAGTCTAAGTCAGCCAGACCGTCTTCTCCGCAGCAGGCGTCCGCCGTTTCTGGGGAACGGTTTCGGGATAGCCCACGTACACGAACCCGATGACGCGGCGCTCGGCAGGAAGGTGGAGGAATTCACGCAGCGGCGGATAGTCCCGCAGCCCTCCCGTGCGGAAGTAACTGCCGACCCCCTCGCTCCACAGCGCCAGCATGAACGCGTAGGCCGCGCCGTACGTGGCCCAAAAATCTTCTTCGCGCTGCTCGAGGTTCTCGTGGATGGCGGCGGTCACGACCACGATGGCGGCGGCACCCGCGGTCATCTGATAGACGTTCTCGAGCACTTTCTGCTTCTCCGGTGCATCCGGGTCGGGCATGGTCGATCGCGTAACCTCCCGCCGCATCCCGGCGAACCGTTGTTTGCTCCCCCCTTCCAGCACGAAGAACTGCCAGGGCTCGGTGAGCCGGTGGTTGGGACTCCAAACCGCCGCCTCCAGCGCGCGCTCGATGATCTGGCGTGGAACCGGATCGGGGCGGAACCGTGGAATACTTCGGCGCGCCATCAGCGTGTCGATCACGTTCGTGGTCGATGCAGCGTCCATGAGACCTCCTGCACTCGCTGGTCACTCCAATTATTCCGTCTGGGTGTAAGCAACGTCCTCTCTCCAGACGCGAATTCCCGGATCATTCCCACAGACAATTCACGCCGATCGGCGTCGCTGATCGTTACACAACGCGGGCATACTGGATCTGAGATGACATCCGCCGTGGCGTGGCGGTCAACGCTTCTCCTGGCCGCGGCCGTGTTGGCCGCATCCGGGTCGCTGGCGATCGGATTCGCGCAGGTCGCGCAGGCGCCGAACGTCTGGCTGCAGCTGATCGCCTCAGGCCTGAGTCGACCGGTCTACCTCACGCACGCCGGGGATGGGTCGGGGCGTCTGTTCATCGTCGAGCAGGCCGGGGTCATCCGGATTCTCGTCAACGGAACCGTCGTCGGGCACCCCTTCCTCGACATCCGGGACCGGGTTAGTTCCGGCGGCGAGAAGGGGCTCCTCAGCGTCGCCTTCCATCCGAGCTTTGCGGCGAACGGGCGGTTCGTCGTCAACTATACCGGGACGGACGCCACCGGCGCGCTGCGCACGGTCATCGCCGAATTTCGGGCCTGGCCATCGTCGGCGAACGTCGCCGACCCCGCTGGCCGCGTCATCCTCTACGTACCGCAGCCGTTCGACAACCACAACGGCGGACTCAACCTGTTCGGACCCGACGGCATGCTGTACATCGGTCTGGGCGACGGGGGCAGCAGCGGCGACCCGCAGAACAACGGGCAGCGCCTGAACACACTGCTCGGCAAGATCCTCCGCATCAACGTCGACGGCGGCATGCCGTACGGCATCCCGGCCGACAATCCCTTCGTGGGCCGGGCCAATGCCCGTCCGGAGATCTGGGCCTACGGGCTGCGGAACCCCTGGCGGTTTTCGTTCGACCCCAAAAATGGCCGGATGATCGCGGGGGACGTGGGGCAGAACGCGTGGGAGGAAATCGACTTCATCGAGCGCGGCCGCAACTACGGCTGGCGGATCATGGAGGGCGCGCATTGTTTCAAGCCCTCGACCGGGTGCTCACCGACGGGCCTCCAACTCCCGAAAGCGGAGTACAGTCACAGCGTCGGCTGCTCCGTTACCGGCGGGTACATGTATCGCGGCGCAGGGATTCCCTCGCTCCGCGGTCACTACGTGTTCGGGGACTACTGCAGCGGGATGATCTGGACGCTGTCCGGCGGGGGCCCCTGGACGATGGCCGGGTTACTGGATTCCACGGCACGCATCAGCTCCTTCGGCGTGGATCAAGCGGGGGAACTGTACGTCGTCGATCTCGACGGGAGAATCTACAAACTCCTCGCCGGTCCCTGATCCGCCTATAATACTCGTCGGAGGGGTGCAGGGAACCTGGCTATCCGGGCGGTCTTGAAAACCGCTGAGGCGAAAGCCTCTTGTGGGTTCAAATCCCACCCCCTCCGCCATGTACCACTCGCTTCGCTCGGGTACATGGCAACGCCAGGTGGCTCCCCTTTTGTCACCCTATCCCCGAGTGGTACATGCCCTGTACGCGAACGCCGTGAGTGGTACAGGGCATCCTCTTGATGACACAGCACCCCTTCGGCTGGACCGGCGTCCTCGTCCCCGCAATCGGCCAGGGCACCTGGAACATGGAGCGCGACGACCGCAAAGAGGCGATCGCCGCCCTGCGGGCCGGGCTCGATGCCGGCATGACCCACATCGACACCGCCGAGATCTACGGCTCCGGCCGGGTCGAGGAGATGGTCGCCGAGGCGATCGCGGGACGGCGCGATGAGGTGTTCTTGACCTCAAAGGTCTGGCCCCAGAATGCGTCCCATGACGGTGTGCTCCGCGCCTGCGACCGCAGCCTGCGCAGGTTGAAGACCGAGCGGCTCGACCTCTACCTGCTGCACTGGCCGGCGCGCCATCCGATCGCCGAAACCATCCGCGCGTTCGAAGACCTGGTCGCCGCCGGGAAGGTCGCCTACTTCGGGGTCAGCAATTTCGACGCCAATGAATTGGAGGAAGCGCTGGCAGCGGCCGGGCCGGGCCGCATCGCCTGCAACCAGGTGCTGTACCATCTCCAGGAACGGGCGATCGAGCACGCCGTCCTGCCGTGGTGCGAACGCCGTGAGGTCGCGGTGGTCGCCTACAGCCCCTTCGGCTCCGGGAACTTCCCGTCCCTGCGCAGCGCCGGAGGGAAGGTCCTCAAGGAAATCGCCGACGCTCACGGGGCCACCCCCCATCAGGTGGCGCTGGCCTTCTTGCTGCGCCGCCCCTCGGTGTTCACCATCCCGAAGGCGTCCAAAGCGGCCCACACCCGGGACAACGCCGGTGCCGGAGACCTCGAACTCGACCCGGAAGAACTGGACCGCGTCGATCGGGCCTTCCCGCGCGGGAGGGAACCCCGAGAATTGCCGATGCGATGACGACCGTCGAATCAGAGGGCAGGAGATCGATACCCCCTGCCCCCACGTGAGCCTCGGTCTAGTGCTTCAGAATCGTCAGCGTCGGCAACCCGGTCGGTAACTTCTGCCGGGACGGGTCCCACAACAGGTAGATCTTGCCATAGGTCTCTTGAAGGCTTGCCACGACCTTGGCGGCCTCAGCCGGACTGAGGTCGGGCAGTGTGGCGTGAACCATCGGGATCTCGAGCCTGTGGTAATGCCAGCGCGCCCGTTCGGTCGCATCAAACGTCTTCCACACCGCAGTAGGGACGACGGTTTCGACGCCGACGAGACGGGCATCGGCCCGATCACTGTCGTAGAGTTGGCACTCGATCAGCCCAGCGACGCCCTTACACCAGTGGTGGGCGATCGTCTTGGGCTGGCCCGGAAAGTGCATCTCCGCATCGATGTGCAGTGTGAAGCCGTCGCTGGGCCGCGTCATCCCCGCCGGAACAGCGGACGCCCGCAGGAAAAGGAACGCGACCAAGGCGACGACCAGCACGACGACGAAAAGGCCTACCGCTCGACCTCTCATATTCTCTCCTCCTCGGTTGACGGACTGGACCAGGACCGATCTGCCCTCAGGCTCAACCCCCACCTCCTCTCCCCCCCATAGGGTGAGCGCAACATGCCTTCTGCCTCTATTGACGGCCGGAGCAAGGGCGGGCGGCGATAGAAGCGGTCACAGCGGGAGGGTGACGCGGGTCACACGCGAAGAAAAGTCGGCCCCGCAGCAGGAAAATTCCGATTTCCCGCGCAGAACTTTTTCACTAAGCCACAACGGGAAGGGGGCGACGTCCAGATGGCAAAGAAGAAGGCCAAGAAGAAGAAGATGGGCAAGATGTAGCCCAGGCGGTCGGTCGGAACTCTTCGTTGGCATGCGCGGCGGTCCGTCATCCGGACGCCGCGTTTCCTTTTATAATGGAAGCACGTCCCATCCCGAGGTCCGCCGATGGCGCTGCCCGAGTTCCGCAACG
Source organism: bacterium (assembly GCA_044869795.1). Lineage (GTDB taxonomy): Bacteria > Sysuimicrobiota > Sysuimicrobiia > Sysuimicrobiales > Kaftiobacteriaceae > DASXUC01. The sequence continues at coordinate 11,001 of JBIOXT010000027.1, forward strand.
AGCCGCTTACTGACTTTTCCGCCGATCCGGGACGCGCGGCGATGCGGGAGGCCCTGCGCACGGTCGGGACGGGTCTGGGCCGTCCGTTCCCGCTGCTGATCGGCGCCCGGGAGGTCACGGCAGCGGACACCTTCACGTCGTGGAACCCTTCGCAGAAGGACCAGGCGGTCGGGATCTTCCAGATGGGAGGGCCCGAGCACGTCGACAGGGCCGTCGAGGCGGCGGAGCAGGCGTTTCGATCCTGGTCCCGCGTGCCGGCCGAGGAGCGCGCGGCCATCCTGCTCCGCGCGGCGGACGTCCTGCGCCGGCGGAAATTCTGGTCCGCGGCGTGGCAGGTGTATGAGGTCGGCAAGAACTGGGGGGAGGCCGACGCCGACGTCGCCGAGACGATCGACCACCTGGAGTACTTTGCGCGCGAAACGCTCCGCTACGCCCGCGGCCAGGTCATGGCCCCCCACGGCCAGGAGTTCAGCGACTACTCGTACCTGCCTCTGGGCGTGGTGGCCGTGATCCCGCCCTGGAACTTCCCGCTGGCGATCCCGGTCGGCATGGCCGCGGCGGCGATCGCGGCTGGCAACACCGTCGTGCTGAAGCCCAGCTCCGACTCCCCGGGGAACGCGTACGTGTTCCAGCAGGTAATGGCAGAAGCCGGGCTGCCGTCCGGTGTGCTGAACATCCTCACGGGGTCGGGGAGCCGCATCGGCGACCCGCTGGTCGCCCACCCCCGGGTGCGCATGGTCGCCTTTACGGGCAGCAAGGACGTCGGGACGCGCCTGTACGAAGAGACGGCGAAGGTCCGCAGCGGTCAGATCTGGCTGAAACGGTGCATCGCGGAGATGGGCGGGAAGAACGCGGTGATTATCGACGACGAGGCCGACGTGGCGGAGGCGGTGGCCGCCGCCGTCGCGTCGGGGTACGGGTTCCAGGGACAGAAGTGTTCGGCCGGCTCGCGGCTGGTCGCCACCACGGGGGTCTATAAGGAAGTCGTGGAGGCGTTTGTGGAGCGGGTGCGCGCGTTAGAACAGGGACCGGCGATCGATAATTACCCGGCCGGACCGGTCATCAACGAACGCGCGCAGCGCACGATCATGGAGTACATCAAGGTGGGGACGTCTGAGGGACGCCTGGCCGCCGGCGGGGAGCCGGGCGACGGGGCCGGCCACTACATCCAGCCCACGGTGTTCACCGACGTCAAGCCCGATGCCCGGATCGCGCAGGAAGAAATCTTCGGGCCGGTCGTGGCCGTCATCAAAGCAAAGGACTTCGACGACGCGATCGACATCGCCAACGGCACCGAGTTCGGTCTCACCGGCGCCGTCTTCTCGCGCAACCCCGACAAACTCGCCCGGGCGCGGCGCGACTTCATCGCCGGCAACCTCTATCTCAACCGCAAATGCACGGGCGCCCTGGTGGGCGTCCATCCATTTGGGGGCTTCAACATGAGCGGGACCGACGCGAAAGTCGGCGGGCCGGACTACCTGTTGTACTTCCTGCAGCCGAAGGTGGTCTCGCTGAAATACCGCTAGGTTCATCTTCCGGTTAGGACAGGAGGAAGCGAACCAGCAGACCCGCGGCCGCACTGCCGGCGACAACCGTTACGATCCCCCACCGGTACCGCCACATCCCCACGAAGGCCACGGCGGCGATCAGCAGGGCAATCGGGTCGAGTGACGCCGGCGCCGGAGCCGGGAGCCGCGCCAGCAGAAATGGGACGTCGCGCACGGTCCCAAACAGCGTGTGGATGCCGAACCATACTGCCAGGTTCAGGATGACGCCGACGACCGCGGCCGTGATGGTGGTGAGGGCGCCACGCAGGATCTGATGTCCCCGGAGCCGTTCAATGAACGGCGCGCCCAGAAAAATCCACAGGAAGCAGGGGGCGAATGTCGCCCACACGGTCACGGCCGCGCCGAGTGACCCCGCCGCAACCGGATCCATCCCCCCCGGATGGCGAAAAGCAGCGATGAAACCCACAAACTGGGTCACCAGAATGAGTGGACCGGGCGTAGACTCCGCCATGCCCAAACCGTCTAGCATTTCTCCGGGCGCCAACCAGTGAAACTGCTGCACGGCGGCCTGGGCAATGTACGTGAGCACCGCATATGCCCCACCGAAGGTCACCATCGCGGCCTTGCTGAAAAAGATGGCTTCCTGACTCACCACATCGTCCCTCCCGCGCCACACCATCACCGCCAGGAGTGGCAGCCACCAGATGGCGATGCCAAAGAGCAACGCCCGGGCGATCCGCGCAACCGTCGGCCGGGTGTGCTCGGCAGGAGGGTGATCGTCACGGAGGACGGTCGCCGACCCCTCGAAGCTGCCGGGCGTCGGGGCGATGCTGAACGTCTGCGGCCACCATCGTCCTCCCACCACGCCGACCAGCCCGGCGGCAATGACGATGAGCGGGAATGGAACGCCCGCGACAAAAATGGCGAGGAATGCCGTGGCGGCGACCCAGACCATGACCCGATTCCGGAGTGCCCGCGACCCGATGCGCAGCACGGCGGCGGCAACGATGGCGATGACGGCGGCGCGCAGTCCATAGAACAAAGCAGTCACCCAGGCCAGGTGACCATGCACGGCGTACAGCCACGATAGGGTCAGCATGACGAAGAATGCCGGGAGGACGAACAACACGCCTGCGACGACCCCGCCCGGTGTGCGGTGGAACAGCCATCCCACGTAGATCGCAAGTTGCTGCGCTTCGGGACCGGGCAGGAGCATGCAGAAGCTCAGAGCGTGGAGGAAGCGGTCGTTGCTGATCCAGCGGCGGCGGTCCACCAACTCCTGGTGCATGATGGCAATCTGGCCGCTGGGGCCGCCGAAGTTGATGAACCCAAGCTTGAGCCAAAAGCGAAACGCTTCCCAGAACGTGATGGTCGGGGGCACTACCGCGAGACCGCCCAGCGCCGCCGGACAGGCTCAACAACACGGAGCAGCGCGCGCATGATCGGCACGCCGCCCACGATGAGGATGGCCTCGCTCGCCAGCAACCCCGGGAAGAGGATGGCGAACCGGATCTGCAGCAGGACGGACAGCATGACCGAGACCGCCGTCCCGATCACAAACGCGTAGACCGCAGCGCCGATCCAGACCTGACGGCGGCCGATCAGGTAGCACAACGTCGCCCCAATCAGGTTGGCAAACGGCATGAGGAAGAGTTCCCACGGACCGCCAAACGGGCTGAATAGGTTGCTCAGGAAGTTGCCGATCACAAACGCGGCGATCAGGTGGGGCTCCCAGATGACCAGCGACTTGAGGATCTCCGCTACCCGCAGCTGGAGCGGACCGTAGCTGAGCGGCGCCAGCGCCCAGGTCAGCACCGCGTACACCGCCGCCACGATGCCGATTTCCGCGAGCATCCGCGCGCGCGTCCGCTGCGGGGTCATGGGCCCTACGGGTAGCGGACGGTGCAGACGGTGTGGATGCCGCCCCGGACCTTGTAGTCGAGGGTCACTTCCATCCACTGCGGCTGTGCCAGCGCGACCAGATCATCGAGGATCCGGTTGACCGCGTGCTCCTGGTAGATGCCGACGCTGCGGAATGACAGTAGGTAGTACTTGAACGAACGCAGTTCGATGACCCTGGTCTGTGGAACGTACCGCACGCGGACAGTGCCGAAGTCCGGCAGCCCGGACCAGGGGCAGACGGCGGTAAACTCGTCGGTCTCGATGTCCACCGCGGCATTCCGGTCCGGGTACTCATACGGAAACGTCTCCAGCACGCCGGCATCGATCGCCTCATAGCCACTGACCGGCACCCGGGGGACGGCCTGCACCATCGATATCGCCTCGTCCGGATCGTTCTCGGCCACAGTATAGCATTGTGCAATTGACAGCCAGAGTCATCACTGGCTACGATGAACCTGCCGACCTGCGGAGGTGGCTCGATGACCTATATCATTGCGGAGCCCTGCATCGGGACGAAGGATCGCTCGTGCGTGGAAGTTTGCCCGGTCGACTGCATCTACGAGTACGTCGAAGAAGTCGGAGCGTACGTCGTTCCCGATCCCTCCACCGGCGCCGGGGTCGACAAACCGGTCGTCCCCCGGGGCGAAGCCACCCACGTCCCGCCGGAGCAGGGCATCACCAAAGAGCAGCTCAAGGCGCAGTTGTTCATCCATCCGGAGGAGTGCATCGACTGTGGCGCGTGTGAGTCCGTCTGCCCGGTCACGGCCATCTTCCCCGACGGCAGCGTCCCGGATCAGTGGCAGAGCTTCATCCCCTTGCAGTACGCGGCCTTCGGATTGAAGAAGTAAGGCCGGGAGGCAGGACCAGACCCCGGCACTGCTGAAATTGCCCCGCAACCGCAATTCGTCGTATCTCGAAGACGGTGGAGGGGGGACACTCAGTGGCGCGAAAGCGAAAGGCGAAAGCGACCCGAGCAAAGCGCCGACCGGCGCGGGCGAAGAAGACGGCAGCCCGCAAGAAGCGGCCGGCGGCCAGGAAGAAGGCAACGCGCAAGGCTCCGGCCCGCAGAAAGCCCGCGGCCCGGCGCCCCGCCAAGAAACCGGCAAAGAAGCCGGCCGAGCAACCCATGCCGCAGCCCACGCAGACGTGGATGCCCGGTGAGAGCTGGATGCCGTCGCAGTAAGCCGCACCAGGCGACGAATGCCCTTTCCGAAGGACCCCGGTGAGCGCGGGGTCCTTCGTTCTCTCCCTTCAGTGACAGCCCCGTTACACACGCTGGGGATGCTGAAGCAGCAGCTGACCCGACTCTGAGTCAGGAGGCCTGGCATGAAAACTACTCTTGCGGGGGTTGTGCTGGTGGCCCTGGCGGCGATGCTGGTCGTCCAGCCGGTCACGGCGCAATCCACCGTGGACGTCAAGAAGGCACTGGAAACCGTGATCTTCCACTCCGGCGAACTGGCGCAGCGTGGAACCGCCATCGCCGGGACCCGCACGCACCTGCAGCATGTCATCAACTGCCTGGAGGGTCCCGACGGGAAGGACTTCGTGCAGGCCGTGGGCTTTCCGTGCCAGGGGATGAGCAACGGTATCATCTCTGACCTGAAGGCCAGCACGGCGCCGGGAGCGGCAAAGGCACTGCAGTACTCGCAGATCTCACTGATCCTGGCGCTGCAGGCGATTACCTTTACGGACGTCAATGCCGCGCAGCCCTGGGCGAAGGTGATCTCAGGCCAGTTGACGATTGCCCTGAATGCGTTGAAGTAGCGATTCTGGTAGTCTTGATGGCGTGAGATCTTCGGCCCGACGCCGCTGTGCTGGCCTGTGGCTGGCGGTGGCCCTGTTCCTGGTGGCCTCAGGCGCACCCGCGGCGGCTTACGCGCCCGTCCTGACCACCGAGGTCGTCAGGCAGGCCAGCGTCTTCTACTTCAACCTCAGCGCGGATTCGATCCCGCTGCCCTCGGAGTGGGCGCAGCCGCTGCCGCAGAACCAGGGCGCGGTGATGGTGGTGACGCCCTTCATCCGGCTGGCGATGGGCCTGGCGACCGACGAATTCATCCCCAACCACCAGCCGGCAAGCACGTTGAGCCAGGGCATCGTCGATGGGCTCAACCAGTACTTCGAGAACCGGCTGCTGCTGTACGTCCAGCTCAGCCACCTCGCGCTGACGCCGCCGGACGCGCCGGTCGTCGAGCTCCAGAATCCTGACGGCAAGGTCATCGCGCCGAGGAGCGTCAGGTCTGACCAGCGGCTGCGGATGATCTCGGACGATGTCTACGCGACCCGGTTTCTCGTGGAGTTCGCCCTCAGTGACGGCATCAAGACCACCGATACCATCCGTGTCACCGTGCGCGCGAGTGGACGGGCGGCCACGACGCTGACGTTCAACCTCGCGCGCATGCGCTGACGTGAGCCAGGGGACCACCGAACTCGTCGCCCGGTTTGCCCTCACAACAGCCTCCATTCCCGCCGACGTCCGCTCAATCGGCATCGAGCATCTGATCGACAGCGTGGCGGTCATGCTGGCCGGCGCGGCCGAGGCCAGCGGCACGATCGTCCGCCGGCATCTGCGCGATCTGGGCGGTCCCCCGCAGGCGACGATTCTGGGAACGTCGGTGCGGGCCCCCCTGCAGTCCGCAGCGTGGGCGAACGGCGTGGCCGGCCACGCGATGGACTACGACGACACGCAGCTGGCCACCGACCGGCGCAGTGTCTACGGGCTGCTCACCCACCCGTCGGTACCCGTCCTGGCGGCGGCGCTGGCCGTCGCGGAGGACACCGCGGCGTCCGGACGGGACCTCCTCACCGCGTACATCCTGGGCGTGGAGATCACCTGCCGCATCGCCGACAGCATTGCGCCGCGCCATTACGGCGACGGGCTTCACTCCACCGGCACGATGGGCGGGTTCGGCGCGGCGGCCGCGGCCGCGCGGCTGTGGGCGTGTGACCTCGATCAGCTGCGGCGCGCCCTGGGGCTGGCGGCCAGCATGGGCGCCGGACTGCGCGAGAACTTCGGCACAATGACCAAACCCTTCCATGCCGGGCGCGCGGCGGAAAATGGCATCCTCGCCGTGGCCCTCTCGCGCGGGGGGTGGACTGCCGCCACCAACATCCTCGAAGCGAAGCGCGGATTCTTCAACGCAACGGCCGGCGGCTACGACGCATCGAAGATCGATGGGCGGATGGGCCGGCCGTACTTCTTCATTGAGCCGGGCATCTCGATCAAGCCGTACCCGTCTGGATCACTGTCGCACCCCGCCCAGGACGTGCTCCTGCGCCTCGTGCGGGAGCACGACCTGCTGCCGGCGGAGATCGCCCGCATCGATGTCGGTGTAAACTCCCACGTGCCTGACGCGCTGATCCACGCCCGCCCCGCCACCGGGCTGGAAGGCAAGTTCAGCCTGCCCTATCAGATGGCCGTGGGGATCATCGACCGGCGCGCGGGGATTGCCCAGTTCCAGGACCGCCGCGTCGGCGACCCCGCCGTGCGCACGCTGATGGAACGGGTCCATGTCGCCGTGGACCCGGACATCGAGGCGCAGGGTTACAACGAGATGCGGATGACGGTGGCGATCACGCTGGCCGACGGGCGGCGGCTGAGCGGATACGCTGACAAGGCACGCGGCCACCCGAAGACGCCGCTGTCGGCCGACGAATTACGCGAGAAGTTCACCGAGTGCGCGGCGCTGGTCATGCCGGTTGCCCAGGCCGAGACGCTGCTCCAACACCTCTGGGGGATCGAGCACATCGAGGATGTCCGCGATCTCGTGCCGATGATGCGCGGGACCCTCTAACCGCGCCCTTCACGCGGGCGCATGCGTCGGCTGCGCTTCGGGTGCCGGCAGCAGCGTGGCGGCGTGGGCCGGGACGTGCAGGCGCACGAAGAAATCCGGCAGCTCTTCCGTCAGCTCGACGCGCACCTCCAGCCCGTCGGCATCGATCACGTAGTGGTGGCGGGCGCCAAGGTACATGTGCGACCGGACGCGGCCGGAGAGGATATTCTCGTCCCGCACGTCGGCGAGCTGCACCCGCTCCGGACGGATCGCCGCCAGGACAGGGGTGCCGGCTGCCCACCGGCGCGGCGAATGGACGACGAGCTCCGAGCCGTTCTCCAGCCGAACGAGCACGCGGTCCCCGTCCTGGCCGATCACCTCCGCGCGCAGGAACGTGGCCTGCCCGATGAAATCCGCCACGAACGTATCCGCCGGACGTTCGTAGATCTCGCGCGGCGTCCCCAGCTGTGCAATCCGCCCGCCGGACATGACCGCGATGCGGTCGGAGAGACTGAGGGCTTCCACCTGGTCGTGGGTGACGTAGATCGCGGTGATCTTCAACCGCTGCTGGAGCTCGCGCAGCCAGATGCGCGCCTGATCGCGCAGTTTGGCATCGAGGTTCGACAGCGGCTCATCCAGCAGCAGGATCCGCGGCTCGTAGACCAGCGCGCGGGCCAGCGCCACGCGCTGCTGCTGGCCTCCACTGAGCTGGTGCGGGAAGCGGGCCCCCAGGCCTTCGAGCTGGACTAGGCGCAGGACGTCGTCGACCCGGCGGCGGATCTCCGGCGTCCCGACGCCGCGGGTGCGCAGCCCGTAGGCGACGTTGTCGAAGATGGTCATGTGCGGCCACAACGCGTAGGATTGGAACACCATGCCGAGGTTGCGGGCTTCCGGGGTCAGGAAGATGCCGCGGTCTGCGTCGGTGAGGACCTGGCCCGCGGCGAGGATGCGGCCGCCATCAGGCCGTTCCAGGCCCGCGATGCACAGCAGCGTCGTCGTCTTCCCGCAGCCCGACGGGCCCAGCAGCGATAGCAGCTCGCCGCTGGCGGCGGTCAGCGATACGCCGTCGACGGCGACCACGTCGCCGAAGCGCTTGGTGAGGGACTCGATGACGACGTCAGCCATAGAAGCGCACGCCGAACCCCCAGCGCGCGACCGCGATCACCGCGACGATCAGGCCGACCTGCACGACGGCCAGCGCGCTGACGGGTCCCATATCGCCCTGCCGCCACAACTCCAGCATCGTCGTCCCGATTACCTCGCTCCCCCGCGCGAACAGGAACAGCGCCGAGGAATACTCCTTCAGAAAGGTGATGAACAGGAAGATCCATCCCGTCAGGACCGCCGGCCGCAGCAGCGGCAGCAGCACGCGGCGGATCGTCCCGGTCCAGCCCTCCCCGCAGACCCGTGAGGCGTTGTCGAGCTCGGGGCTGATCCGCGTCATCACGGGCGCGAGCAATGAAAATCCATACGGGATGTAGCGCATGATGAACGCCGCGCCGAGCGCGAAGACGGTGTTGCGCAGTCCGCCCAATGGACGGATCAGGACGAACGACCACAGGAACCCGATGCCCACGATCAGGCCGGGGATCGCCCGGGGGTACAGCGCGACGAACCCCAGCGCCCTGCGCCACGGCAGCTCGGAGCGGTAGGCGACCAACGCGACGAGGGCCATGAAGACGATGCCGATCCCGCCGCCGATCCCCGAGATCAGCAGGCTGTTGGTGATCGACCGGCGATAGGCTTCCTGCTGGAAGATCAACTGGAAGTGCTCGCCGGTCAGCGACTGCAGCGGGTTGGCCAGCGGCGACAGGAACCCGACGACCGAACGCAGGACGATGCCGCCCAGCGGCACGGCCACACCCAAGAGGATGTACGCCACCACCGCGGCGGCGGCGACGTACCGCAGGGGTCCGACGTCAAACGTCCGCGGCGCGGTGGCTTTGCCCCGGACGGTCACGAATCGCTGGGTCGCCCCGATCAGGCGTTCCTGGACGACGATCAGCACCGTCATCACCGCCAGCAGCATGATCGCCACCGCGGCGACCGCCCCGTACTCGGAGCGTCCGCCCTGGATCCCCAGTTTGACCAGCAGGGTCGAGACCGTATCGATCCCCGTCGGCGTGCCGAGGATCAGGGGCACGGAGAGCAGTTCCAGCGAGGCGATGCCGACCAGCAGCAGGCTGTAGACCACCGACGGCCGCAGCAGCGGCAGGGTCACGGTGACCAGCGTGCGCAGCGGCCCGGCCCCGGCGATGCGGGCGGCGTCTTCCACGGTGGGATCGGACAGCGACAGGCTCGCGGTCGCGTTGAGGTACGCGTACGGCACGTAGTAGAACACCGAGACGACGATGATGCCGGCCAGCGTGTAGAGGTTCCAGGGGTCGGCGCCGGTGAGCGTGCGCAGGAAGATCGTCACGTAGCCCTGCGGGCCGAACATGGTGATCCAGGCAAAGGCCAGGACCAGGGGCGAGATGTACAGCGGGCTCATCACCAGGCTGCCCAGCAGCCCGCGCAGCGGCATGTTCGTGCGCATCACGAAAACCGCGAACAGCGTCCCCAGGGCGACGGCCGCGACGGTGGTGACGCTCGACACGATCAGCGAGTTGAGCACGACCGCGTGGAACTGCGCCGAGGCGAGCATGCCCGTGAAGTTCCGCCACGTCAGGGCGCGGGTCGCCTCATACAGGGGCTCGGTCAGCAGACTCTGGTAGAGGATGGGGACCAGCGGGAAGAGGACCAGGAGAAGCGAGAGGAGCCCGATGCTCCACTGTACGGGAACATCCAGGCTCCTCTCGGATCGCACCTGCGGCAGCCGCGCCGCTTCCAGCATGCTCAACTCACGTCAGGTCCGCGTTCCCACATTTCCTCGTTCCCGCGCTCGCGCGCCTCGTCAGCGGCGGAAGGCCCGTTTCCAGCGCGCCAGGAAGTCGGCCCGCACCTTCGCATCGGTCAGGATCGGATCGTAGGCATACCGCAGGGCGTTGGCCTCGCCGATGTCGGCCAGCACTTCCGACAGGTGATGGGCCGCATCTTTCTGGGTATCGGGGCGGTAGGCGACGAGGCCGCCTTCAGCGAACGCGATCTGCCCGTTGTGCGAGACGATGAAGTCCAGCAGCAGTTTGGCGCTGTTGGGGTTGCGCGCCGCCTTGGGGATGCCCATCCCGCGCAGCACGATCGGGGTGCCGT
>JBIOXT010000028.1:0-11816 GCA_044869795.1 bacterium
GATGACCGAGCCGCGGGACGAGCCTCACGGAGGGCAGACGGAACTGGGGCCGGCGCTCGGCCGCGTCTACCTCTTCAGCGACGCGGTCTTTGCGATCGCCATCACCCTCATCGTGTTGGGGTTTGACCTGCCTCACGGGATGACGCTGGAGGAGATCCCCCAGCGGTTGGTCGAGCAATTCCCGGATTTCGCAAGCTTCGCGTTCGGGTTCTGGATCCTCTCCTTCTTCTGGATCACCCACCACCGGATGTTCCGGTATATCGACCGGATCAACCATGGCCTGCTGGTCTGGAACCTGATCGTCCTCCTCTGCGTGGCCTTTCTGCCCTTCCCGATCGTCACGGTGGGCGACTACCCGCAGTCGGTCATCGCCGTCATCCTCTTCGCGGCCGCCCAGGCGGCCACAGCGCTGGTCTGTGCCGGGTTGTGGAGATTCGCTGTGCGCAACAACCTGATCCGCGCAACAACTGATCCACGGACGATCCGCCATCTGTCCGTCCGCTTACTGATTGTGGGCGGGGTTTTTCTGGGGTCGATCCCGGTAGCGTTGTTCAGCCCACAGGCGGCCTTCTTGATGTGGCCGCTGGTGCTGCTGATTTTCTACTTTGTCGACCGGGCCACGCCGGCGTCGGCCCGGTTCTAAAGGGGACGCTGAGTTTCAGCCCGTCCGCCGCCAGACCGAGGTCTGCTCCTTGTCGACCTCCTGGGCGGCCGCGGCGTCCCGCGGAGGCGCGGGTGGGCCGGCCGGCTGGCTCAGGCGCTCGTCGATCCGCTTGTTGAGTGCGGCGACTTGGTCGGAGAGTTCGCGCAGCCGGCGATCGGCTCTGCGCGCCCTGGCCGCGGCCGCCCCGGCAGCGATCATGTCCGTGAGCCACAGCAGGACGACGCCCGTCACCCCGGCCAGGAGCAGGATCCCGATCAGGGGCACGGCCGCCGTCCCGCCCGGGACGAGGATCATTTGATCCTGGTAGAGCAGCGTCTGGTTCTGGTAGGCAAAGATGCCGGCAGCGATCAGGATCAGTACAACAATCAGGGTAGAAAACCTCATCGTGGTTCCTCCCGTTCCGTGATCATCGTCCGGTTGGTTTTACCCCGGCCGCGAGGCCGCCGTCTGCTGTCTGCGGGCCGCGGGTATAATCAGGGTGCGCCGCCCGGCGCGATCGCTGCTGATGCCAGGACCACTGAGGTGCATGATGCGGTGGATGGTGTGCGTAGTTGTGATACTGAGCCTGCTGGCGGCGAATGGGATGGCCGCAGTGCCGGCTCCGCCGCCGGATCCGACGCTGACCGCGCTCGCGAAGCTGACCGGTCCCGCCTTCGACACGGCCTTCATGCGCGCGCTGATCCCAGTGGATGAGGAAGGCGTCGAGATCGCGTCCGCCGCGACCCTCAACGCCGACCATACCGAGTTGCTGCGGTGGAATCAGAAGTTGATCGAGCGGAAGAGCGGGCAGGTCCGCCGGATGCTGGCATGGCTGAAGGAGGCGGGGGCGTCGCCGGGCCGACGGAATGTCGGCGTGGCCACCCCACCGGTGAAGAAGATGCGGTCGTTGAAAGACGGGGCGCTGGAGCGTGTCTACCTCCCGCTGATGGCGGCCCATCTCGAATCCAGCGCGCGCCTGGCGGCCCTCGCCGCGCAGAAAGCCTACCGTCCCGAGCTGCGCGCCTTTGCCGCCGGCATTGTGAAGGTCGAAACCCAGGAATCGGCGATGCTGCGGGGATGGCGAAAGACCTGGTACCCCTAGCGTGACAGGAAGACGTGGACGGCGTCGGGTCCTAACGCGGCAAACATGATGAAGCCCAGCAGCAGCGGCGTAACGACCGTGTAGATCATGCTCAGCCGCTCGTACCGCAGGTGCATGAAGTAGGCGACGATCAACGCGGCCTTCATCATCGCCAGCACCAGAAGCCCGCTGACCAGCGCCCACTTGGGCACGCCGAGCACGACGATGCCGATTTCAATCAAGGTGAAGACCAGCAGCCAGAACCAGACCACCACGTAGATCCGGTAGCCGCCCCCGCGGTGCTGCTGCGTCCCTTCCTCCTGCTCTTCCACCGGATGCCTCCCCGCTTCCATGCTTGCTTGCTCGCTGGGTTAGATCAAATACAGCAGCGTAAAGATGAACACCCACACCAGATCGACAAAGTGCCAGTACAGTCCGGCGATCTCCACGCTCTCGGGTTTGATCCGGCGGCGGGCCCAGCGCAGCGCGGTGATGGCCAGGTAGATCACGCCTCCGGTGACGTGGCCGCCGTGAAATCCGGTGATGATGAAGAAGGTGGCGCTGAACTGCGGGATCCCCCACGGGTTCGCGAACAGCCGCGCGCCTTCCCGGATGAAGTGCGTCCACTCGTACGCCTGGGCCCCGAGGAAGAAGAGGCCCCCGAGCACGGTGAGGAGCAGGAACCGCATCACGACGCGGTGGTCCCCCACGCGCGCGGCGGCCACCGCCACGGCCATCGTCGCGCTGCTGCAGATGAGGATGAACGTCATGGCGCCGACCAGCCAGATGTTGAAGATCCCCGATTGATGCGGCCACGCTCCCAGCGATAGCCGCATCACCCCGTAGCCGCTGAGCAGTCCCGCGAACGTCAGCGTGTCGGAGACCAGAAAGAGCCACATCATCAACTTCGGCCAGCCGACGGCGAACGGGGACTTGCCGCCCCCCCATGGGGACGCAAGCACGCGTGCCTGGTCGGCCGCGTGGTGCTCCATGCCGGGCGCTTCGTGGACTTCTTCCATCGCTAGATCCAAAAGAGCAGCACAAACACGTAGAGCCACAGGATCCCCAAGAAGTGCCAGAACGTCGCGGTCGCGTCCGCAGCCGACACCGCCGTGCCGGCTTGGGGGGTGCGGTACGCTTTTCGCGCCGTGTACAGCAGCGCCGCGATCCCGCCCACCAGGTGGATCCCGTGTGCCCCGGTCAGCAAGTAGAAGAAGGAACTGTGTGGGTTTGAGCTCAGGTACAGCCCCGCCGCCACCAGCTGGCGCCAGGCCGCGAGTTGTGCGAGCAGAAACCCGACGCCCAGCGCGGTCGTCACGACAAGCCCTCGGCGGAGCCCGGGCAGGTCCCCGGCCCGCCCCCGTCGCCGTGCCCACTCCAACACGGCGCTGCTCACGGCGAGAATCGCGGTGCTCAGCCACAGGATCGGCGGCAGCGGCACGGCCGTCCACTCCGGCTGCGCGCGGCGCGAGAGATAGGTGCTCGTAAACGCCGCAAACAGGACCGTCACGGTTCCCACAAACAGCCAGACCGCCACCTTCGCCGGGCTGACGGGCTGCAGGGCGCTCTCGCCGTCACCGCCGGGCCCGTAGCCGTGCGAGGACGGCGTATCCGGTCCCCGCGGTGGTGCGGGGCGCTCCTGCAGTGTCGGAGTTCGCGCGGCCATTACGCCTCCTCACCCCGCGGCTTCGCTTGGAGCGACGCTTCTTCAACCGGTGCCCCCTGGACCGTCGAGGCCACGCGCTGCGGCACTGTTTGGGGCAGATAGTCTTCGTCCGCATCCGGAACGCTGTAGTCGTACGGCCAGCGGTAGACCACCGGCAGCGTTGCTCCCCAGTTGCCGTGCGGCGGCGGCGACGGTGCCTGCCATTCCAGCGTGTTGGCCTGCCAGGGGTTGGCGTCGGCCTTGGTGCCGCGGAAGGCGCTGTAGATGAAGTTGTACGCAAAGATCAACTGGGCGGTGCCCAGGACGAATGCCGCCAGGGAGATGAGCATGTTCAGCCCCGACAGCGGCTGCAGAAACTGGTAGAGCTGGGTCGAGAAGATCCGGCGCATCATGCCCGCGGTGCCGGCGAAGTGCATCGGGAAGAACGTGGCGTAGATCCCGATGAACGTCAGCCAGAAGTGGATCTTGCCCAGCCGCTCGTTCATCAGCCGGCCGAACATCTTCGGGAACCAGTGATACGTGCCTGCGAAGAGCCCGAACAGCGCCGCGCTGGCCATCACGAAGTGGAAGTGGGCGACGACGAAAAAGGTGTCCTGGAAGTGGATGTCGATTGCCGGGGAGGCCAGGAAGATGCCGGTCAGGCCGCCGGTCACGAACAAGGAAATGAAGCCCACCGCAAACAGGGTCGCCGACGTATAGCGGATCTTCGCCCGCCACAGCGTGGCCAGCCAGTTGAACGTCTTGATGGCCGACGGCACGGCGATCAACAGGGTCGTGGTCATGAACGCCGTGCCCAGCAGCGGGTCCATGCCGCTGGTGTACATGTGGTGGCCCCACACCAGGAAACTGAGGAACGCGATCGAGGCCAGACTGCCGACCATGAAGAAGTAGCCGAAGATCGGCTTCCGCCCGTTCGTCGAGAGCACTTCCGACACGATCCCCATCGGCGGCAGGATCAGCACGTAGACCTCGGGGTGGCCGAGGAACCAGAACAGGTGCTGCCAGAGGATCGGATCGCCGCCTTTGTGGGAGACCGGCACCCCGTTGACGACCAATCCGCCGGGCACGAAAAAGCTCGTCCCGAGGTGGCGGTCGAACAGCATCATGATCGCCGCCGCCAGCAGCACCGGGAACGAGAGCAGCATCAGGATCGCGGTGATGAACTGCGCCCACGTCAGCAGCGGCAGCCGGCTCATCGACATCCCACGCGTACGCAGCTGCAGCACCGTCGTGATGTAGTTCAGCGACCCGAACAGGAACGCCAAAATGAGCAGTGCGAGGCTGAGCAGCCACAGGGTCTGTCCGAGGTAGGACCCCGGTACGGCATTGCGCAGCGCCGATAACGGGGGATACGACGTCCACCCTGCGCCGGCTGCGCCCCCGGTGACGAAGAATGACGCGAGCAGGATCAGGATCGCCGGCGGATACAGCCAGTACGACATCATGTTCAGCCACGGGAAGGCCATGTCGCGCGCGCCGATCTGCAGCGGGATCAACAGGTTGCCGAACCCGCCGGACAGCGCGGTGGTCAGCACGAAGAAGATCATGATCGTGCCGTGCATGGTGACGACGGCGAGGTAGAAGTCCGGCTTCATCTGGTCGCCCGAGAACCCGCCGGGGAACAGAAACTGCGCCCAGTAGAACTTCAGCGCGGGGAAACCCAACTGCATCCGGATCAGCATCGCCAGGAAGCCGCCGACCAGGGCCATGAAGAACGACGTCATCAGGTACTGCATGCCGATGATCTTGTGGTCCTGGCTGAAGACGTACTTCTTCCAGAAACTGAGCCGGTGCTCGTGTTCTTCGTGTGCGACGTCGTGGGTGACTGCCATTACTGGCCTCTCCTCAAAGATTGCTTTCCCGCGTTCTCAGTTCCCTCGTTCCCGTTATTTCCGCTGCTTCCCCAGCCATGCATCGAAGGCCGCCCGCGTCGGCTCGACGACGACCTGATTCCGCATGATGTAGTGGCCGACTCCGCACAGTTCCGCGCAGGCAATCTCGAACTTGCCGGATGCCGTCGGCACAAACCACGCCGTCGTGTACATGCCGGGAACGACGTCCTGCTTCACGCGGAAGTTCGGCAGAAAGAAACTGTGCAGCACATCGGTCGACGACAGCCGCACCTGTACCGGCTGCCCAAGGATCACGTGCAGTTCCCGGGTGACGATGTCGTCCCGCCCGGCCGGATCAGCGGGATCGATGCCCAGGGGATTGTCCGGTTTCATCCGGATGCCTTCGTTGCGGCCGAACTTCCCGTCCGGACCCGGGTAGCGGAACATCCAGCCGAACTGCTGGGCATGGACGTCGACGACCATGACATCGGCCGGCGGGGCGCTGTGCACGCGCAGCCAGACGACCGCACCCATGGAGATCAGGGTGACCAGCACTGCGGCCGGGACCAGCGTCCAGGTCAGCTCAAGGGTGCGGTTGTCATGCCAGTAGTACGCGCGTTCTTTCTGACCGCGGTCGGCATACCGCCAGGCGAAGATCCCCAGCACCAGGTGTACCAGGATGAACGCGATGCCCGTGACGATCAGCGTGATCGTGAACAGGCGATCGACATCGATTCCTTGCTGGGAGGCCACCGGGGGGAGCCACATGTGCCGCATGGCCCAGAGGAACGAGCCGACCCCACCGACGAGGACCATGAGGAGGATGAGGAGACCTAGACGCCTGCCCAGTTGCTGGGATTCAGTGGGACGGGGAACCTCTGCCATCCTGCAATTCGTATTTGCTCAGCGCGCAAGCGACTCCTGCGGATAACGAGAAGGGGCGCGCGGGGCGCCCCTTCTACGCAAGTCGTGTGGATGCAAGAACCCGGTCAGGCAGTAACAGCCCCGCCGCTGAACACCCGGCCCGGCTTCCAGGGGGTGCCCAAGACGGGCAGGAGGTAGCGATCGATCCCGTAATAGCCGGCCACTTTCCAGGCCAGGACCAGGAGCACGGCGACGATGAAGAGCACGGGGTTCGTGCTCGCTGAGCCCGCGAGCATGAAGTTGAAGTTCATCAGGGCGCCGAAGAACGCGGCGATGCCGACGAAGGCACCGACGATCATCGCGATTCCTACGAGCATCTCGCCGTAGGCGACGAGCTTTGCGAACCACGTGTAGGCGTGGATGTCCAGCATGTACTGCAGGAAGCTCCGGTACCAATCGAACGTGATTGCGGGCCTGCCCGGGGCTGCCGGCAAGGCCACTGCCCGCTCCCAGAAGCCTTTCAGGGCCTCACCGCCGCCCACCCAGGCCGCCTCCCCGATCTTGTGGCTGGCCGCCTGGACCCACTGATAGCCGAGCCAGATGCGAACAACAGCCCACAGCCATGCGAACCTTGACGTGGAGAAAAGAGTCCGCACGAACTTGGGGTCTTCGTAGATCGTCCCGTTTGCCGCCATGTCATCTCCCCCTTTACGACCATCGTGTTCTCTGCTGGAGTCAGTGTAGGTTCCGGCGGCCGGTCCAGGTATCGGTCGGGCAGACGATTCGGGCGGCGCAGAACGCCTGACCGACGTATCGGGCGCCGACCCGATGGTCGCCTGGGAGGTTTGAGAGTAGCGGCGGGCCGGGTAGGCGAATTGTTCCAGCGTGGTGGAACCCCCCGGCTGGCCGGAATCTCCACAGGGCCTGGAGGAACTCCAGCGCCGGCTTGGGACGGCATCGCCTGAACCCTGGCAGCCCCCCACCTCGGGGTGGTCCGCTGCAGGGTGCTTCGTCTGCTTCGCTCGGGGCATCCGCGGTCCGGGCGCGGCCGGTGATCCAGGCTGGGCGGCGGCTACGCTCGTCCGTTCCGATGGCACCACGCAATCCGTCGTCCTCCGAGGAATCGCAGGGAGCCCGTACATGCCCGGATTGCTGGCCCTGCGTGAGGGCCCCCTCCTGGAGGCCGCCGTCCTTAGCCTCGCGGAGCGGCCCGACGTACTTCTCGTCGATGCGACCGGCCGTGACCATCCACGGGGCGCCGGCCTGGCGCTCCATCTTGGCGCGGTCCTCGGCTTTGCGTCGGTGGGGATCACACACCGTCCGCTGCTTGCCTACGGTCCGGTGCCCGACGACGAGGGTGGCGCGATGAGCCCACTGCTGCTCAATGATGTACTGGTCGGCTATTGGGTCCGAACCCGCCGCGGCGTCCGACCGCTGGCCGTCCACGCGGGATGGCGAACCAGTCCCGACGTTGCCGTATCCGTAATACTGGCGCTCGGCCGCGGTCGGAGGACTCCGGAGCCTCTGCGCCTGGCGCGGCGCGTTGCCCGGGAGGCGAGAGCGGCAAACCTCGGTATACTAAGGACTCGGGGCTGATCGATGCCAACGAGCGCACAGCTGCAGACTGCCGGTCAAACGGTTTCCTACGTACCACTCCAGGCCGCCGCCGATCGCCTGGCCGTGCCGTCGGAGCGCTTGCCGGCAACCATCAAGGTCCTGCTGGAAAACGTGCTGCGCCACGCGGCCACGCCTCCGTTCTCGGCCCACGATGTTGACGCGCTCGCGGCATGGGAGCCGGGCATCGCCCGCCGTCCCGAAGTGCCGTTCATGCCTGCGCGCGTGCTGCTGCAGGACTTCACCGGAGTGCCGGTGGTCGTCGACCTGGCGGCGATGCGCAGCGCCGTCGAATCGCTGGGCGGCGATGCGCGCCGGGTGAATCCCGTCGTCCCGGTTGATCTCGTGATCGACCATTCGGTCCAGGTCGATGCATTCGGGAACGCCGCGGCCTTCCAAATGAACGTTGACCAGGAGTACAAGCGGAACTTTGAGCGGTACCTGCTGCTGCGCTGGGCGCAGCAGTCGTTCGCGAACCTGCGCGTCGTCCCGCCGGGGACCGGGATCGTGCACCAGGTGAACCTCGAGTATCTGGCGACGGTCGTCGCGACCCGGCACAGCGACGGGACGGCGACGGCGTTCCCAGACACGCTGGTGGGCACCGACTCGCACACGACGATGATCAACGGGCTCGGCGTGCTCGGTTGGGGGGTCGGGGGCATCGAAGCCGCGGCGGTCATGCTGGGCCAGCCGATCTACCTGACCCTTCCGGAAGTCGTGGGATTCAAACTTACCGGTGACCTGCCCGACGGGGTGACCGCCACCGATCTCGTGCTCACGGTGACGCAGATCCTGCGGAGCGTTGGCGTGGTCAACAAGTTCGTGGAGTTCTTCGGCGAGAGCCTCCATCACCTCAGCGTGGCCGACCGGGCGACGATCGCGAACATGTCTCCCGAATATGGTGCGACCGCCGCGCTGTTTCCGATCGACGCCCCCACCCTTGCCTACCTTCGGCTGACCGGTCGGAGCGAAGGGCAGATCGATCTGGTCGAGGCCTATGCGCGCGCGCAGGGGTTGTTCCGCACCGCCGGCGCGCCGGAACCGGTGTTCGATCACGTCGTGGAACTGGATCTGTCGACGGTCCAGCCGAGCGTCGCGGGACCCCGCCGTCCGCAGGACCGAGTGCCACTGGACGGGGTCAGCGATAGCTTCCGGGGCTTTACGGAACAGCTCGTGGCCCTGCGGCAGGCGCCCGGCGGCGGGACCGGGGGCGGGACCGTTGTGGCCGAGCGTCCCGCGATGGTCCAGGTCGCAATCAACGGCCGGACCGGTGAGTTGACCGATGGATCGGTGGTGATTGCGGCGATCACCAGTTGCACGAATACCTCGAACCCGGAGGTGATGATCGCCGCCGGTTTGATGGCCAAGAAGGCCGTCGAGCGGGGGCTACGCGTCAGCCCGACGGTCAAGACGAGTCTTGCCCCCGGATCGGCCGTGGTGACCGCCTATCTGGCCCGCGCCGGATTGACGCCCTATCTGGAGGCGCTCGGATTCCACCTCGTGGGCTACGGCTGCACGACGTGCATTGGGAACAGCGGGCCGCTGCCCGAACCCGTGGCCGAGGCCGTGCAAACCCACGACCTGATCGTCGCCGCCATCCTCAGCGGGAACCGAAACTTCGAGGGGCGCATTCATCCGCAGGTCCGTGCGAGCTACCTAGCGTCGCCCCCGTTGGTCGTCGCCTATGCGCTGGCCGGCACGGTCTTGACAAACCTCTTCACCGATCCGCTTGGACTGGGGTCGAAGGGCGAGCCGGTGTTTCTGCGCGACATCTGGCCCTCGTCGGCGGAGGTCCATCAGGTCATCCGCGAAGCCGTCTCGCCGCAGATGTTCGCCGAGCGCTACCGCGATGTGTTCACCGGCGACCAGACCTGGCAGACCCTGCCGGTGCCCACGAGCGAGGTCTACGACTGGGATCCGGGCTCCACATACATCAAAGCACCGCCGTTCGTCGAGAGCATAGCACCCGTCCCCGGCCGGCCCCAGGACATCCGCGGCGCCCGCGTGCTGGTCTGGCTCGGCGACTCGGTGACCACCGATCACATCTCTCCGGCCGGCGCGATCCACAAAGACAGTCCCGCGGGACGGCACCTGATCGAGCACGGCGTGCAGCCCGCCGAGTTCAACACCTACGGCGCGCGGCGCGGCAATCACGAGGTGATGATCCGCGGGACGTTTGCGAATACCCGGCTGCGCAACCGTCTCGCCGGCGGCCGCGAGGGCGGATGGACCGAACATTTCCCATCGGGCGAGATCGTGCCGATCTATGACGCGGCGACGCGGTATGGAACCGAAGGCACCCCGCTGATCGTCCTGGCCGGGGCCGAGTATGGGTCGGGCAGTTCCCGCGACTGGGCGGCCAAAGGTCCGGCGCTGCTGGGCGTGCGCGCCGTGATTGCCCAGAGCTTCGAGCGGATCCACCGCACCAATCTGGTCGGGATGGGAATCCTGCCGCTCCAGTTCCGCGCGGGCGAAAACGCCGACACGCTCGGACTGGACGGACGCGAACGGTACGATCTTGAGGGGATCTCCGGCGGGCTGCAGCCCAAGATGGCCATCACGGTACGGGCCACGCGCGATGACGGCCGCACGACCGCATTCCAGACAACCGCGCGCCTCGACGCGCCGGTGGACGTGGAGTACTACCGCCACGGCGGCATCTTGCCGTTCGTCGGACGCCAGCTTGCAGCTAGGCCTCGATGAGGCCTTTGCGGATCGCGTAGCGGACCAGTTCTGTCCGGTCGTGCAGTCCCAGCTTCTCGAGGATATGCGCACGGTGTGTCTGCACGGTCTTGATGCTGATGTACAACTGCTTGGCGATCTCCTGGTTTGACGATCCTTGCGCAATTAGTGTAAGGATTTCTCGCTCCCGCTCCGTCAGCCCGTCGTAGCGCTCCTTCTCCTCGCCCGCTGTGATCCGCTTCACATAATCCACGATGACGCTGCGGGCCACCGACGGATAGAGAAACGCTTCGCCGCGCGACGCGGCCCGGACCGCCGTCACCAGATCGGAGGCCGCGGCGCGCTTCAACACGTACCCGGATGCGCCGGCCCGCAGCAGCCGGAAGACGTAGTTCTCGTCTTCGTGCATCGTCAGCGCGAGCACGTTGATGTCCGGGTGGTGCTGCTTGATCCTTTCCGTCGCCTCAATCCCGCCGATCCCCGGCATCGAGATGTCCATGACCACCACGTCAGGGCGCAGGGTGTCGATCAGCTCCAATGCCTGCTCGCCGCTGGATGCCTCGCCGACGACTTCGAAGTCGCGCTCGGAGGCCAGGATCATCCGCACGCCCTCGCGGACGATCGAATGATCGTCGGCAATGAGGATTCTGGTCTTGGCCACGGATGGAGCGTAGCACATCGGCCACGAGACCGGAAACGAGTCAAGGTCCGGCCGCGGCCTGACACGGAAATCCGTCGCCGGCCTGATGGCTCGGCCCGGGGGACCGGTCGATAATTGGCGGCAGATCAGTATTGAGGAGAGGCTCAACATGAACAGCCGGGCCGGAATTGTGACTGCCGCCGTTATCGCTGTGATCCTGGCCGCCGCCGGCGGTGTCTGGTACGGACGATCGAGCACCAGCCGCGCGGTCCCGGAGGCCGCAGTCCAACCACCGTCTGCGCCCGCGTCCCAGGCCGCGCATCAGATGGACAGGGATGCGATGCACGAGGCGAGCGTGAAGGCGTTTCCCGCCAAAACCGCGGGCCTGGGGGCTCAGCCGATCCAACCCGAGATCGTCAACGGGGTCAAGGTATTCCGTCTCACCGCTTCTCAGATCCAGTGGGAGGTCGAAGCCGGCGTGAAGCGGCTCGCGTTCGCGTACAACGGGCAAGTCCCGGGGCCAACGATCCGGGTCACCGAGGGTGACAGGGTGCGCGTCATTCTGACCAACCGGCTTCCCCAGAGCACGTCGATTCACTTCCATGGCGTGTTCACGCCGAATGCGATGGACGGAGTGCCGTATATCACGCAGCCGCCGGTGAAACCCGGGGCGACGTTCACGTACGAATTCGTCGCGAAACCGTCAGGCACGCACATGTACCACGCGCACCACGGCCCCGACCAGATCACGCTGGGGCTGCTGGGGGCGTTCATCATTGAGCCGAAAGATGCGC
>JBIOXT010000029.1:0-3808 GCA_044869795.1 bacterium
GTGGATCTTGACCAGCAGGCTGCCCGAGGCGATCGGCACCACGGCGTGGTCGGGTGCCCGCCAGCCCAGTTGCTCGGCCACTTCGAACCCCAGCGTCTTCCCGCCCTCCGCGTAGTACGGTCTGAGGTTGACGTTGACAAAGGCCCAGCGGTGCTCCTCGGCGATCTCTGCGCACAGCCGGTTGACGTCGTCGTACGTCCCGTCCACCTCGACGACGGTCGCCCGGTAGATCCGGCTGGTCACGACTTTGCCGCGCTCGAGGCCGCGCGGGATGAACACGACCGCGCGGAGGCCGGCGCGGGCGGCATGCGCCGCCACGGCGTTCGCCAGGTTGCCCGTCGAGGCGCAGGCCACGACATCGAATCCGAACCGCCGTGCCGCGGCGATGGCGACGCCGACCACGCGGTCTTTGAAGGACCAGGTGGGATTGAGCGTATCGTTCTTCAGGTACAACCGGCGCACGCCCAGCGTGCGGCCCAAGCGATGGGCCGGCTGCAGGGGGGTAAAGCCCGGGGCGAGGTCGACGTCAGGAATCCTCGCGACCGGCAGGAGATCGCCGTACCGCCACATCGAGTGCGGACCGCCCGCCACTGCGCGGCGGAACCCGTCCGGATCCACCGCCGAATGATCGTAGGCGGCCTCCAGGGGACCAAAGCAGCGTTCACACACGTACAGCGGCTCGATCGGATACTCCGCCCCGCACTCACGGCATGTCAGACCGACCAGTCCCATTCCGCCTCCCCTCGATCTGAGGTCAGGGCTTTAGATTCGCGACGCCGTGGCGCCGTGAGGATCGACGCCGACGCGGAGATGCCGCGCGGCGCGGCCCGCGTCTGCGAAGGCCTGCACCATCGCTGTCCCCACCGCGTCGGCGCGGCCGCGTTCGCAGACCGCGACGATCGATGGTCCGGCACCGCACAGTGCCGCTCCGTACGCGCCGGCGCCGCGGGCCGCGGCAAAGACGTCCGCCATCCCGGGGACCAGGTCCGCGCGATACGGCTGGTGCAGCGCGTCATCCATGGCCGCCGCCAGCAGCCCGGCGCGCCCGGTCAGCATCGCAGCGACCAGGAGACCGGTGCGGCCGATATTCGCCACCGCATCCGCCAGCGGCACGCGCGGCGCCAGGACCCGCCGCGCCTCTGTCGTGGGGACCGCAAACGCCGGCACCGCGACGACGAGCTCCACGTCCCAGACAGGGATCAGGTGGGTCCACGCCCACCCCGCGCCGTTCCTCGTCGTCAGCACCGCCCCGCCGAAGAGGGCCGCGGCGACGTTGTCCGGATGCCCTTCGAGTCCGGCGGCGACGTCCAGCAGAGCGGCGCGGTCAAACGGGCCGTCGAGCAGGGCGTTCGCCGCGATCGCGCCGCCGACGATGGCCGCCGCGCTGCTGCCCAGCCCGCGGCCGATCGGCACACGGTTCCGGCACCGGATCGCAAACTGCCGCGGGGTCCCCGCGCGGCGCGCCACTTCAGCCGCCGCCCGGTGGGTCAGGTTGTCCTCACCGGCAGGCAGCTCATCCGCGCCCTCCCCTTCCACGATCACCCGAGGATGTGCCGCCAGTTCGACATCAAGCTCGTTGTGCACGTCGATGGCCAGGGCCAGCGCGTCGAAGGCGGGTCCGAAGTTGGCGACGCTGCCGGGCACGCGGACGCGAACACTCATCCGGGCACTCCGATCCCCATGAACACAACAGCACCCCTCCAATCCCGGAGGGGTGCTCGTTCGATGCGCAGCCCTCTCTTATCTGCCGGAATTGGCCGCGGGAGTTAGCACCTTGCGCGGCTCGATCCGCCGCACAGGCTGCCGGGGGTCATCGGGCCCGTCCCTCGCCCACTCTGGATAAGAGACCTGCTATGAGATTGGTTGACACTGTAACATGCGGCGGATGACCGCGTCAACCGGGCGAAACTGGAGAGGGTTTGTCCGGCGGTCGGGTCGAATAGGTGTGCCGACATCCGAGGAGGTTCCATCGTGCCGGTCGAGGCGTACATCCTGGTCCGGGTCATGCCGGGGCAGACCGCCGAAGCGTTGGACCGCATTCAGCAGACGCCGGGCGTCAAATCGGCCCATGCCGTCACCGGACCAACGGATATCATCGCCTTTGTCGAAGCACACGACATGGACGCGCTGGGACGGATGATCGTGTCCAGCATTCAGCAGTCGCCGGGGGTGACGCGCACGACGACGTGCGTGGTGACCTCGGTGCGCAGTTAGCGCGGCGGACCGCCGCGGGGGGAGGCAATGCTCGATCAGATCACGCAGGTAACGATCCTGGTTGGTGATCTTCGCAAGGCAGTGAACTTCTACTCATACGTGCTGGGCCTGCCGGTCATTCTGCAGAACAACCAGGGAGCGGAGTTCCGCACGGACGGCGTCATCCTCGCAGTCAAGCCGCGCGATCCGGTCGACCCGGCCCAGGGCAAGCAGGCCGCGGCAAGCGGATCGACGCAGGTCACGTTCCAGGTTTCGGACCTCGACGTCGCCTTCAGCGATGCCAAGGGCCGCGGCGCGAAAGTCCTGGCCCCACCGCGCACCGTCGAGGCCGGCCGCCTGGCGCGGCTGTCAGACCCCGAAGGCAACATCATCGAACTGTTTGAACCCGAGGCGTAGTCTGGCGCGCTGACTCGGGAAGCACGGCCGCCAGGGCCATCGCGGCGGCGGCGAGGCCAAGCACGTACGTCAGCGCCGTCTGCAGCCCCAGCGCGTCCGCGACCGCCCCCACCGCGGTCAGCGCCAGCCCCGCACTGCCCCAGGCCAGGCCCATCACGATGCTGCTGGCGACGCTCGCCCGGTGCGGCAGGATCTGCTGCGCCATGACGATCGTGACCGCGGCCGTCAGGTAGTACGCGATTCCGCCCAGCGCCAGCAGCGCATACCCCCACGGCCCCCGGGTCTGCAGAAACGCATACAGCAGGGGCGTGCCGACGATGAACGAGAGCATCAGCATGAACCGCCGCCCGAGCCGGTCCGACAGCGCGCCGCCGAGGAGCCCACCGATCGCGCCCACCCCGCCGAAAAAGAAGACAGCGGCGCCGCCGGCGAGGAGCGATCCACCCCGCTCGCGCAGCAGCAGCGGCAGGAAAGAGATGAACGAGAGGATGATGATGCTGCGCACAGCCACCAGCAGCCACAGCAGGGTCAGCGGCCGCGCCACCTCCCGCAGGTCCGCGCCCAGACTCTGTGCCCGCACCGCGTGCGCCTCTGCCCGCGGGCGCAGGGTCAGCCACAGCACGGCGCAGGCCGCCACGCCCGGGAGCGCCCCGACCCACGTGGCGCGCAGTCCCAACACGCTCACGACGAGGGTGATCCACAGCGGTCCCGTCGCGAATCCGAGCTCGCCGCCGGCCACAAACAACGAGAGGCCCGTGCCCTTCCGCGGCCCGCTCGCCTGGCCCGCGGTCGAGGCCGCCTGCGGATGGAAGGACGACGTCCCGATGCCCGCCACCAGCAGCAGGCCGATCAGCGTTTCATACGACGGCACCAGTCCGATCAGTCCCATGGCGATGACGGTGAGGGTCGGACCCAGCGCGACGAAGATCCGCCGCCGCATCTGGTCCGCAAACGCGCCGAACAACGGCTGCGACATTGCTGAGGAGGCATTGAGGATCGAGGCCAGCAGCCCGGCCAGCGTCAGGGAGAGGTTGAACTTGACGACGATCAGCGGCAGCAGCGGCGCCAAGAACGCGTAGTGCAGATCGTTGATGAAGTGCGCGGCGGAGGCGAGGGATAAGGTGCGGAGATCAAAGGCGGAAACAGGGAAACGCGGAAACGAGGAAACAGTGGCGCTGGGATCAGCGTTTGCGGGTGT
>JBIOXT010000030.1:0-5297 GCA_044869795.1 bacterium
CAGCAGCTCGAGCCGCTCCCGGGTCACGCCGGCCTGATCGCGGATTTCTCGCATCGAAACGAGGATGCGCTCGACATCGGGAAGAGCGTTCGTCGCCTGATCCAGTGTGACAAACCGTCCGCTCATCATGCCCAGTATACGTCGCGCGGGAGAGCAGGATTCGGAGTCCGATGTCCGTCGGACACAATGAGGTCCGGGATGGGACTGCCGGCCTCCCAATCCCGGACCGTGAACGGCGTCGGTTACTTGAAGTTGGCTTTCGCCTGCGCGAGAATCGACGCGGCCACCTGGGCGGCCACTTTCGCGCGCCCCACATCCTTCCGCATTCCCTGCGCGAGCCCCCATAGGGCGACGGAGTCCGCGATCTCGACGTACGGCAGGGCGTGCGCTCCGGCCATCCCGGAGTCTTTGAGATCCGCGAGCAACCCGTTGCCCTTGAAGCCCTCGCAGACATCGCCTGACGGCTTGAAGTAGTTCTTCCCGGACTTGCCCTCGATGCAGTTCACCACGTGGTGCAGGTGCAGCTCGATCTCTGCCGTGCTGTTGTAGCCGGCCGCGAACTTCGCGTGCAGCAATGCCGTATCCAGTTCCTGCGTGGCCTGGCTGGTCATCATCGCCCCGAGGACCCCACCGCCGATCAGGACCAGTACCGCCACCGCTGCCACCATGACGACGACTCCCCGCTTCATCTCACTCACCTCGCTTTCGGATGTGCTGCGTGTGCCCGCTCACCGTCCGACTCGAACGCGGATGCGATGGTAGCCGGTCGCCCCCTCCGGCAGGGTCGCGGTTTCGTTTGCCGTCTGCCACCGCCCCGTCCCATCCTGGGCCCGCACGACCAGTGTGTAGTCTCCGGCCGCGGGAGGCTTCCATAACGCGCCCCACAACGACCATGTGTATTCTCCCAGCGCCGGCTTGATCTCCGCGGGCTGCCACGACTTGCTGTCGTCGGCTGAGAACTGCACGGCCCGGATGCCCCGATTGCCCGCGTAGGCCACGCCGCCGAGGCCCAGCTCCTCTCCCACCCGCGCGCCGGTGCGCGGCGAGGGCGTCGTGAACTTGGACATCGTCTGCACGACGGCGTCGTCGGTCCAGCCGGATCGCTCCCAGTAGCCCATGAAGTTGTAGTCCACCGGTTCGATCCGGGTGATCCATTTCGGGTTCTTCATCCCGAAGTATCCCGGAACGAGCAGCCGCAGCGGAAACCCGTGCTTGGGCGGCAGCGGCTCGCCGTTGATCTCGTAGACCAGCAGCGTGTCGCCGTTGAGGGCATCGCCGAGCGGGATGGACTCCGTATACCCGTCCGCGCAGCGAAACGCAACCTTCTTCGTCTTTGGGGCGGGCCCGCCCGCCCGCGCCAGCAGGTCGCGCAGGCGGACGCCCTTCCACTTTGCGTTGCTGATCAGGTCGCCCCCGATCTCATTGCTGATGCATTCCAGGGTGTGGTACCGCTCGACGGCGGGCAGGGCTTTGATCTCCTCATAGGTCAACCGCTGCGGACGGGGCACGAGGCCGCCGATGTCGAGCGACCATTTCGCGGCGTCGAGGACGGGGTCGAATCCGAACGGGTTCTTGCTGACGATGTAAAAGTCTTTGGTCGGCGTGACCTCGGGAGGCAGTCCTTTGATCTTCTGGAACACGCTCTGGGCCAGGGCGACCGCCTGGCGGCCTGCCACCGTGATCGCCCGTGCCAGCGTCGTCCCGGCGACAGCCCCGGCGACGATAACCACGGATCGGTGCAGCAATTCGCGCCGGGTGAT
The DNA here is from genome assembly GCA_044869795.1 of bacterium. Lineage (GTDB taxonomy): Bacteria > Sysuimicrobiota > Sysuimicrobiia > Sysuimicrobiales > Kaftiobacteriaceae > DASXUC01. Next base: position 1,761 of record JBIOXT010000030.1, read on the forward strand.
GCCGTCGGCGTCGGATGACGCGGCCGCGGCGGAGCGCGGGGACAGGAGGCGCCGGACGATCACGAACACCACGGCAAACGCGGCGCAGTAGACCCCGAGGGCAAGCAGGATCTGGCCCGTGGTCGCCAGCGGCGCCGCCGTCACGCTCTCGGCCTCCAGCCGCGCCTGCAGGAAGTCAGACGCCGGCCCCGCCGTGAGCGCGGCCAGGGGCAGGTAGGCGAGTACGAACGCGGCGATCGCGGACGCCAGGGGGCGGCGGCTGATGCGTCCCCAGCGCGAGAGGATCAGCCCCAGCACGCCCAGACCGCCTACCAGTGTGGCCAGCATCCCCCAAAACCCCAGCGGCTTGGCGAGAAACTTCAACTGGACGATCAGAAATCCGAACACCTGAAACGGCAGGATGCGCAGGGCGCGCTCCCAGAGGGCCAGGGCAATCACGGGCATCCCACCGGTCAGCAGACCGGTGACCAGCATGCCCGCAACGGCCACCCCGCCGGCGGCCCCGGCGATGAAGCCCGCAAGCCCGATCCGTCGTGCCCCTGCCTTATCGCTGGTGCTCTTCGGCGCCCCTTTCCTTTCACGATGCGACCCGTCGATGAAACTCGCACAAACCTTCCATAAAAGAAGTGTAACGCTACGGCCCCGCCGGCAGCGCGAACCACACGGCCGTCTGACCATCGCGGCTGCTGGCGCCGACCTCGCCGCCGTGCACGGTGGCCACCTCTTTCACAATGGCCAGCCCGATGCCCGCCCCGCCGGAATCGCGCGAGCGCGATTTCTCCCCGCGATAGAACCGCTCGAAGACAAACGGCAGGTCGTCGGCCGCGATCCCCTCGCCCGAATTGATGACCTCCACGCGCACCGTCCCGTCGGCCCGGCGGACCTGCACCGCCACGCTGCCCCCCGGGGGGGTGTACTTGAGCGCGTTGTCCAGCAGGTTGGAGACGGCCTGGGCGACGAGGTCGGGGTCGGCGGAAATCGGCGCGGGCGCGGTGAGGTCGCTGCGGACGGCGATGTGGCGCTCGGCAAACTCGTCCTTGTGGAGCTCGACCAGTCTGCGCACGACGGTGTCCACGACGACCGCCTGCCGCTGCACCTGTGGAAGGCGCGCGTCGAACACGGAGAGCTGGTGCAGCGCATCCACCAGACGGACCAGGCGCATCACCTCGTCGTGCAGGGACGCTATCGTGTCGGCCGATGCCGGCGCCACCCCCTCCCCGATGGCCTCCAGGTAGCCGCGCAGGTTCGTGAGCGGGGTGCGCAGCTCGTGGGCCACGTTGGCGACCAGCTCCTTCCGCAACTGGTCAAGGGTCGCCAGCGATGCCGCCATGCGGTTGAGGGCATCCGCCAGCGACGCCAGTTCGTCCGTCGTGGTCACGGGGACGCGCGCGGTGTAATCGCCCTCGGCGATGCGGGCCGTCATCGCGATCATCCCCCGAAGCGGGCGGGTCACCGCATGGAACATGATCACACTCAGCAGGATGCCGGCGGCCGCGGCCAGCAGGCCGGCCAGGATCAGGGAGCGGGTCAGCGCCTGGATGAACAGATCATGCAGCACGTCGGTCTGGATGTGGAACTGCTTCATCAGGCTGGTGAAGATCGAGTCGGCCAGCTGCCCCACGGTGAGGGCCACGACGGTCACCGCCACGGCGATCACAAAAAGATTGATCCCCACCAGCCTCCAGAAGAGACTCCGTGGCACCGTTCGCTGTTCGCCGTTCGCGGTTCGCGTCATTAGAGCAGTTTGTACCCGACCCCGCGGACGGTCGCGATGAACTGCGGGTGGGTGGGGTCGTCCCCCAGTTTCTGGCGGAGTTTCCCGACATGCACGTCGATGGTCCGATCGACCACCGCGGCTTCGTGCAGGGCGTAGATTCGGTTGAGCAGCTGATCGCGGGTAAACGCCCGCTCCGGGGACTCCAGCATCGTCTGCAGCAGTCTGAACTCCACCGGCGTGAGGGCGACGTCCCGCCCGCCGAGGGCCACGACGTGCCGGTCCAGATCCATTTCCAGGGCGCCGCGCCGAAGGATCTTCGTAGGGACCGTGCGGTCCGTTCGGCGCAGGATCGTCTTCACGCGCGCCACCACTTCCCGCGGGCTGAACGGCTTGGTCACGTAGTCGTCGGCGCCCAGCGACAGCCCGAGCAGTTTGTCGACCTCGTCGACGCGGGCGGTCAGCATCAGAATCGGCACATCCGATCGCCCGCGCAGCTGGCGGGCGACCTCCAGCCCGTCGACGTGCGGGAGCATCAGGTCGAGGATCACCAGGTCCGGCCGCGCCCGCGCGGCCGTCTCCAGGGCGGCGCGGCCGTCGTACGCCACCGAGACGGCGTAGCCGTCGCGCTCCAGATACAGGCGCAGCAGGTTGACGATCTTGGGGTCGTCCTCGACGACGAGGATGGCTTGGTTCATCGCGGACTTACACTATGCGGGATGTGTAAAGGTTGGATAAACGGGACTCAGGCGCGTTCGCCGAGCCCGAGGCCCTCGGCCTCGAGCTGGCGCTGCTTGGCGACCTCGGTCAGCCAGGCGGGATCCTCGTAGACGTAGTCCTTGCGGAGGGGATGACCGATCCAATCCTCGGTCATCATGATGCGGCGCAGGTCGGGATGACCTTCGAACGTGATGCCCAGGAGATCGTACGCCTCTCGCTCGTGCCAGTTCGCGCCGTCCCAGACGCCGGTGACCGACGGCACGGACGCCTGATCGCGGGGCACCCTGACCTTCAGCGCCAGGTCGTCACGGGTGTCCTGCGAGTACGCGTGGTAGAGCACTTCGATGTTCCCGGAGTCCGGCCGGTCGATGCCGGAGACAAACGATAGATACGACAGGCGGAACTCCGGATCGGTCGCGATGAAACGGCAGACCTCGAGCAGTTTCTCCTTCGGGACGAACACGCCCGCGGTCAGGAAGGTGGGCGGCGCTTCATGGGCCGGCCGCTTCGGCGGCGCCGGGGGAGTTGGAGTGGTAGGCTGTGTTGAAACCTCGGCCGGAGCCTGCTCGGTGGACTCTGCGGTCGGTTCTTGTTCGCCTGGTCGCGTGTTCGCCTGTTCGCGCTCTTGCTGTTCAGGTCGCGGAAACACCTCCACGTCGGAGAACCGCTGCTTGAGCTTCTCGGCAAGGGCCCAGCTCACCGGCGCACCTTGATCACGCCCGTCGCGATCGGTTCTTTCGGGGCGGCCTGGTGGAGGTCGTCGAGATCGTACAGCAGGTTGGCCCGGTTGTAGGTGCTCGCTTCGTAGTGGGGCACGAACACGATCGCCTCGGTCGGGCAGACCTCGACGCAGAGACCGCAGTAACAGCACTTGTCCATCTCGATGTCAAACCGCGTCAGGATGCGGTCTTTGGCCTTGCCGGTGGCCTCGATGTGGATGCAGCGGTCCGGACAGACCCGTTCGCACTGGAAACAGATGATGCACTTGTCGTTGTCCGTCTCCGGATCGATCGGCAGGGCCAGCAGCCCGTGCCAGCGCGGCGACACGTTGACCTTCTGCAACGGGTAGCTGACGGTCACCTTGCGCTCAAACATCGTGCGCA
>JBIOXT010000031.1:0-2755 GCA_044869795.1 bacterium
CCCAATCGAAAGTGGGTCGCGTTCATGTCGAGCGAATCAGGCGATTGGCAGCTGTACATCCAGCCGTATCCGGCGACTGGGAAGAAATACCAGGTCTCCACCGAGGGCGGACGTTCGCCGATGTGGACCAGCGACAATCAGCTGGTGTTCGACAAAGACGGGCAGATGTATGCCGTGTCAGTCCAATCCGGTGACACACCAACGTTTGGACAACCGAGGACGCTGCCGATCACGGGATACATCCAACCGCAGCTCCGTCGCAACTGGGAGCTGATTCGCGCCGGCGATGCAAGCCAGTTCCTGATGCTGTTCCGTCCGGCTCCGCGGATCCAGGTCCTTGCCAACTGGCAAAACTAGCAGCCGCCCCATCGGCGTCAGCGCGGCGCAAGGGGCGCGGATTCAAGGGGGCGCCGATGTCACGACCTGCGTGGGCCACGAAGGACCCGTAGCGCGTCGTCGAGCTGATGGCCGACAATGCGGGCGCCGCGCTCGCAGGGTCAAGCGGTGACGGTTGCGGCCTTCTTCAGGAGAGCTATGAGGAAATCACTATGCGCCAGTTAACGCATCTCATTGTGTGCGTCGTCGGTGTCAGTGCCGCAACGGCGATCGGGATGACACACGTGGTCGTCGCGCAAGGACCCCCTCCGTCCGCCATCGTGCCGTGCGGTGTGCCGCCGGGGGCACCCGCCGGCGGGACTTCTCAAGGACCGATTGCTGCTGGCCCCCCCGGCGGTGCCGTATCAGTTCCGTCAAACTTGCCCAGCGGACTGCGTTTGCGACGCGTGCAGGGCAATGTCTACATGCTGAGCGGGGCGGGCGCGAACATCGCCGTCCAGGTCGGGGTCGATGGTGTCCTGATCGTCGATAGTGGCCGCGCCGACATGGCCACTGCGGTGATCGCCGCCCTTCGGCAACTGACGCCGGCCCCACTGCGGACGATCATCAACTCGACCGGCGATGCCGATCACACCGGTGGCAACGAGGTCGTCGGGCGCGCCGGGCTGCGGGTCACGTCCGGGTTTGCCGCTGGCGGTGGCCCCACCGTTGGCGCCGCCATTGTCGCGCGTCAGGCGGTGATGGACCGCATGATCACGGAGAAGGCGCCGGAGTGTGCGCTGCCGACGGCCACCTACGACGTCTATCCGACGCGTTCGCTCTATTTCAACGACGAGGGGATCGAGCTCCGCCACGTGGCCGCGGCGCACAGCGACGGTGATTCGCTCGTGTTCTTCAGGCGCTCCGATGTCGTGGTCGCCGGCGAGATCTTCAATACCAATCTCTATCCCTTCATCGACATCGAGCATGGCGGATCGGTGGACGGCGTCGTCGCCGCGCTCAACCAACTGCTCGAGATCACGATTCCAGCCCTGAAACAGGAACGCGGCACCTACGTCATTCCCGGGCGCGGTCGCGTGGCAGACGAAGCCGACGTGTCGGAGTACCGCGACATGGTAACGATTGTCCGCGACCGGGTGAAAGCCCTCGTCGCACGAAAGATGTCGCTCGAGCAAGTGAAAGCCGAGCGTCCGACGCTCGACTACGACGGCCGCTACGGCGGGACGGACGGACCGTGGACACCGGACCGCTTCGTCGAGGCCCTCTACCGGAGTCTGAGCCCACCCCCCGCCGCTCCGGTGACACGTCCCGCGGGAGGTCCGAGACGATGAAGACTCCGTCGCGCGACCAGATGCGGGTTGTTGGCGCCGTGGCGCTGGCGGTGGGTCTGTCCGCGGTGGTGTGGGGACAGGGTCCCCCGCCTGGAGCGCCGCAAGGACCTCCGCCAGGCGGCGGTGGGCGCGGCGGCCGCGGTCCCGGTGCAGCCCTGACGCCACGGCAGATGGCGCCGGTCGACCTGACCGGCACGTGGGTCTCCGTGGTTACGGAAGAGTGGCGCATTCGCATGATGACGCCGCGCAAGGGCATGGACCTCGATGGCCTGCCGATGACCGCCGCTGCTCGAGCGGTGGCGATGGCCTGGGATCCGGCGGCCGATGAAGCCGCCGGCCTGCAGTGCAAAGGGTACGGTGCCCCGGGGTTGCTGCGGCTGCCGGGCCGTGCGCGCATCAGTTGGGAAGACGACGCGACGCTGAAGCTCGAATACGACACCGGGCAGCAGACGCGGCTGCTGCACTTCGGTGGACGTCCGCCGGCTGGAGCCGCACCATCGTGGCAGGGATATTCGGTGGCTGAGTGGGAGCTGGTCGCCCCGGCGATCGCGCGCGGAGGGCGCGGACGCGCCGGCGGGGCACCCGGTGGCGGTGCTGGTGGCGCGCCTCCGGCGGGCGCTGGACCCGGAGGACCGCCGGCAGCAGGGCCGGGTGGACCAGGCGGTGGGCCAGGCAATCCGTTCGGCGGCGGCCCGCCACAGCTGTCACGATCGCTCAAAGTCGTGACGACGCAGCTCCGTCCCGGGTACCTGCGGAAGAACGGCGTGCCGTATGGCGTGAACGCCGTGTTGACCGAGTATTTCGATCTCCGCACGGATCAGAACGGCGACACTTGGTTCACCATCGTGAGCATCATCGACGACATGGAGAATCTTGCTGGAGCGGGTACCTACATCAGCAGCTCCGATTTCAAGAAGGAGGCGGACGGGTCCAAGTGGATGCCGACGCTCTGCAGTGCGAGGTAAGGACATGACCAGAATGAAACTGTGCTCCGTGCTCTGGGCAAGCGTCAGCCTCGCGGCCGTCCCGACGACGGCGCGCGCGCAGATCGATCTCTCCGGCTTCTGGCAGAACCCGAACTTCGAAGA
>JBIOXT010000032.1:0-2090 GCA_044869795.1 bacterium
CCGTGTCCGGCTCCGGCAAGGCCTTGCGGTCGATCTTGCCGTTCGGCGTCACCGGCAGCGCCGCGAGCGTCACGAACTGCCCCGGCACCATGTACTCCGGCAGCCGCTCGCGCAGAAACCCGCGCAGGGCCGCCGGCCCCGTCCCCGGTTCCGTGGGCACCACGTACGCGACGAGTCGCTTGTCGCCCCGTTCGCCTTCTCGCGCCTCCACCACCGCCTCGCGCACGCCCGGATGTCGCGCCAGCGCGGCTTCGATCTCTCCCGGCTCGACGCGGAACCCTCTGATCTTCACCTGCGCGTCCGCGCGCCCCAGGAACTCGATCGTCCCATCCGGCCAATAACGCGCGCGATCCCCCGTCCGGTAGAGCCGGGCGCCCGGCTCCGTGGCGAATGGGTCCGGGATGAACTTCTCTGCGGTGAGGCCAGGGTCAGCGGCGTACCCCGATGCCAGACACTCACCGCCGATATAGAGGTCCCCGGCGATGCCAGCGGGACAGGGCTCGAGGCGTCGATCAAGGACGTGATAGCGGGTGTTCTGAATCGGCTTGCCGTAGGGAATACTGACCCAGTGCCGCTCCACGGCGCCCACCTGGTAGTAGTTGGACCAGATGGCGGCTTCGGTCGCGCCCCCGAGCGCGATGACCGTCGCTTGCGGGAACCTCGACCGCACCTGGTCCGGCAGCGTCACGGGAATCCAGTCCCCGCTCAGGAAGACGAGCCGCAGAGGGGCGGCAGAAGGGCAATGGGCCCCGGCGCGCGCTGTGTCGAACAGCGGCACCAGTTGCTGCAGGGCCGCGGGTGCGGAATCCCAGAAGGTGATCGGCTCCTCATCCAGCAGGCGCATCAACCGCTCGGGGTCGTGCAGGTCGCGGTCCGTTGCGAGATGGATCGAGCCGCCCGCCGCCAGCAGACCGAAGATGTCGTAGACGGAGAGGTCGAAGCAGAGCGACGTGATGAAGAGGATCCGATCGGCGGGGCCGACGCCGAACGTCCGGTTCACCCAATCGATGACATTGACGACCGGCCGATGAGGCAGCATCACGCCCTTGGGGGACCCGGTCGATCCTGACGTGAAGATGACGTACGCGAGGTCGTCCGAGGTGGCCTGCCGGGGAATGTCCCCGGTCGAGAGGCCATCCAGCACGTCCCGCGTCCAGAGCCGCCACGTCGGCGTCTCCTGAACGCCTCCCTCGTTCCGCAGAAGCTGCGTCGGCGCTGGCGAGGACGCCTCGTCCAGACAGACGACGTCCGCCAACCGTGGCAACGGCTCGAGTTCGCTGACTGCGGGCAGATGCGGGTGGCGGGTGAGGAGGCACCGGATCTCGAGCGCATCGAGCATCCAATGCACGCGTGTCTTCGGGAAGCTCGTGTCGAGCGGCACATACGCCGCGCCTGCTTTCAGGACGCCGAGCACCGCCGTGATCATCTCCACCGATCGGTCGAGATAGATCGCGACGGTGGCCCCCGGTCCCATCCCCAGCCGTCGCAGATGACAGGCGAGCTGATTCGCCGCCCGATTCAGCGCTCCGTAGCTGCTGCGCCGGCCCTCGAACATGATCGCGGTCGCCTCTGGCTGCCGTGCCGCTTGCGCCTCGAACAACTCGTGGATGCATGCATCCTTCGGGTACTCGCGCGCAGTGGCGTTCCAGTCCACGAGGATTTGCCGGCGCTCGATCTGCGTCAGGAGCGGCAACTCCGACAGCCGCAGCGCCGGCTCCGCCACCACCGCCTGCAGCAGCCTCTCCCAGTGCCCCAACAGCCGCCCGATCGTCGGCTCGTCGAACAGCTCCGTGCTGTACTCGACAGTGGCGCCCAGCCGATCGCCCAGCTCGGCCATCTCGACGACGAGGTCGAATTTCGCGACCCCCGTGGAGAGGGCCACATGAGTTGCGGTCAGACCCTCGAGTTCGGGAGCGGCAAGCGGCATGTTCAGGAGGGCGAATACCACCTGGACGAGCGGCGTATGACTCAGGCTCCGCTCCGGCCCCAGGGCCTCCACCAGCTGCTCGAAGGGCAACTGCTGGTGCGCGTACGCCCCCAGACACGTCTGCCGCACCCGCCCCAGCAGTGTCCGAAACGGCGGATCCCCC
>JBIOXT010000033.1:0-4579 GCA_044869795.1 bacterium
GCACGTGCAGCATCGCAAAGATCAGGGAGAGGGCGACCAGCACCCGTTCGCCGCCCGAGAGGGCCGACAGGCTGCGCATCTTCTTGCCCGGGAGCTGTGCCTCGATCTCGATGCCGGGTTCTGTCCCCGGTTCTCCATCCACGAGGAGCAGGCGGGCGCGGCCGCCGGCGAACAACCGGACAAACAGCCGGTTGAACTCCTCGTTGACGGCCTGGTACGTCTCCGCGAACTTCACCTGCAGGATGCGGTCCAGCCGCTCCACCAGGGCCACCAGCGCCGCCTTTGCCCGTTCCAGGTCGTGATGCTGGGTCCGGAGCGTGTCGACCCGCGCTTGCAGTGCCTGATGCTCGTCCACGGCGCGCAGGTTGACCGGCCCCAGCGCCGCGACGAGCCCGCGCAACGCCTCGATACGGCCCAACGCTTCATCCCGGCTCGTCGCGAGCCGCACCTCGCGCACCTCTTCCCAGGAGATCGCAAACTCCTCCGAGATGCGCCGCTGCGCCGCCAGCAGTTCCGCTTCCACTTGTGCGTGGCGGACTTCAAGCCGGTGCGCCTGCTCCTCCACCTCCCGGACGGTCTCCTGCAACTGGCGCCACCGGCCTTCGGCGTCCGTCAGCCGCTGCTGCAGGACGCCCCGCTCGGTATCCAGGTCCGCCAGGCGCTGGCGAGTCGCACCCTGGCGTTGTGCGAGCGTCTCCCGTTCCTGCTGAGCCTCTTCCAGTGAGTGCGTTAGCAGATGGAGTTCCCCATCCAGAACTGTGATCTCGCCCTGCAACTGGTTGCACCGCCCGCCCAGCGCCGCGTCCTCGTTGACGTGCTCGTCAATGCGTACCTGCAGGGCGTCCAGTGTCCCGCCGACTTCGGCCAGCCCGACCCGCACGTCGGTCAGCGCAGCGGCTGCCGACGTCGCGGACTCTGCGACGGCCCGCATGCCGGATTCCGCCTCGACCAACACGTGCTCGCGTTCGGTAGAAGCATGGAGGATCGTGGCCTCATCTGCACACAGTTGAACCGCTTCCGCTTCCAGCGAGGCGTGCTCGGCGGCCGCCCGCGCCCGCTCGGTTGCCAGCGCTCGCTGCTGGGCCGGCAGCTTCTCGAGCTCGGCGTGCGCCAGCCTGGCCGCCACCTGCCGTTCGGCCATGACGGCCTGCGTACGTGCCAGTTCCGCCTCGGTATCGCCGATGACGCGGATCAGTTGCTCACGCTCTCCCGACACGGCATGCCGGCGCGACTCTGCTTGCGCCGCCGAGGCGTCAAGGGTCGCCTGCCGCTGCCGCAAGGATTCGATCTGGTCCGCTCGATTGAGCAGTGATCCGTCGCCATCGGGTGTGCCGCGAACGCTGATGACGCCGTCGGCAGAGAGCACCTCTCCCTGCAAGCTGACAATGCGTCCCGGGCATCCCGCCTGACGCAGCGCAACCGCCGCATCCAGGGTGGCCACGACGATCACGTCGCCGAGCAGGGTCTGCACGACGTCGTTCCCTCCGTTCGTCGACTCGACAAGCTCCGACGCGCGGCCGACGATGTCTTTGCCATTGGGGAGGGGCGCCGGCGTCGCCCCGCGCATCAGGTCCACCGGCAGGAACGAGGCACCGCCCTGGCCGTTGCCGCGCAGGTAGGCCAGTCCATCCTTGACGTCCTCCACGGTCGCCGCGATCAGCGAGAACAACCGTCCCCCCAGCGCGGCCTCGATCGCCGGGCGGTACGCGGCAGCCACGCGAATCACCTCCGCGACCGGTTTCCGGATGCCGGGGAACCGCGTGGGATCGCCCTGTTTGGCCAGCAGGATGTCTCGCACACCATGCTCGTATCCGGCCAGTTGCCGCTGCAGGTCAACTAGTAGCGATAGTGTTGAGGTGACGACCTGGCGCTCCGACGAGAACTGCCGCAGCTGTTCCTCTGCGGCGGCACAGTCGTGCTCGATCTCGGTGCGCGTCGATCGCAGTTGCGCCAGGCGCGCCTGGAGCGACTCGTGCTGTTCGCGCAGGCCGAGTAGAGCCGACGCACTCTCTGCCGCTGCCGCCTGGAGCTGCGCCGCAGCTTGGGCCAGCGCTGCCTCCTTGGCATCGAACCCACCGAGCTGATCCGCCAGCGCCGCCAGCCGCGCGTCCAACCGGGCCAGTTCATGCTGGGCCTGGGACCGCGCCGCAGCCAGATCAGTCAACTCGTCGCGCAGCGCGCCCAGACGATCCACCGCCTCGGCGTGCGAACGGACCGCAGCCGCGTGTGCATCTTCGGTGGTACGCATCTGCTCCAGGAGATCATCGCGGCGGGCCGCCAGCGTCTCCGCCTGCTCGCGCAGAGCGCACAGGGCTTCGTCGACCCGGGCGTGCAGGCTCTGCTGCCGCTGGAGATCCTGGGCCAGGCGTTCCCGCTGGCTGGCGGTCGCCCGCAGGCGTTCCTGCAGGACCTGGATCGTCGACTCCCGGCCGGAGAGATCCTGGACGACCTGCAGCAAGGTGCGCTGCGTGTCTTCCCACAGCCGTGCCACCTGGACGGCGCGAGCGCGGTCATGATCGATCTGGCTTCCGACCTCCGACGCCGACGACGCAGCCGACTGTAGCTGCTGGCGGACGGCGTCTGTCTGCGTCGCGATGCGCTTGAGGCCGCTGATGATGCGACGGGCGTCGTCGACCTGCAGGGCCAGCTCAAGCGAGCGGATCTCGCTCGTATGGGCCTGGTAGGTTGCCGCGGCTTCCGCCTGGGCGCGGAGCTGCTCCAGCTGCGTGACCAGCTCGGCCACGATGTCGGAGATCCGCAGGAGGTTGGTGGCCGCATAGCCGAGGCGGCGCTCCGCCTCGCGGCGTCGCCGCTTATATCGCGCCAGTCCGGCGGCTTCTTCCAGGAGTTGGCGGCGCTCTTCCGGGCCGGCATTGAGGACGCTGTCGACCTGGCCCTGCCCAATCAGCGAGTACGAGCGGCCGCCCAGCCCCGTGCCCAGGAACAACATCTGAATGTCGCGCAGCCGGCAGACGGTGTCGTTGAGGAAGTACTCCCCCTCGCCGCCGCGGTTGGCCCGTCGCATCACCGTGACTTCCGTATAGTCGATCGGGAGGACGCTGGAATCGTTGTTGATTGTCAGGGCCACTTCGGCTTGGCCCATGGCCCGGCGGACATCGCTGCCGCCGAAGATGAAGTCGTCCAGGCGACCGGACCGCAGACTGCGGAAACTGGTCTCGCCAAGGGCCCAGCGGATAGCATCAAAGACGTTGCTCTTCCCGCTGCCGTTGGGACCGACCACTGCGGTAATGCCGGGGGTGAACTCGAGTTCCGTACGCTCGGCAAACGTCTTGAAGCCGTGCAGCTCCAGTCGCTTCAGGTACACAGAGTGTCTCCTCCGCAGATGCCCGGACCGAGATCCGGGACAGGGATGATCAGAAGGATGATGTCAGCGACGATGAACCCGCCGCAGCGACTGGTAGATCTCCACCAGCCGGCGGGTGAGTGCCGGAAGTGCGAACTCCTGTGCGACCTCCTTTGCGCGCGCGGCCATAGCACGCCGCAGCGTCGCGTCGTTTAGCAAGTGTACCACTTTTTCTGCCAGCGCTGCACCCGAGGGCGGAACCAGGAAGCCGGTGAGGCCGTCACGCACCGCATCGCCGACGCCCCCCGCGTTGACGGCGACCGCCGGGACACCGGCGGCCATCGCTTCGACGATAACAAGGCCCTGCGTCTCGCTCCGGGATCCATAGACGAAGAGGTCGGCGGCCGCGATGCACTCCAGCGTCCGCCGGTGGGGCTGCAGACCGGCAAAGACGGCGCGGGACCCGAGACCCAGCTCCCCGGCCAGCCGGCGCAGCGTCCGCTCTTCCGGACCCCCGCCCACTACCAGCAACTGCGCGTCGCCATGTCGGGTGATCTGCGCGAAGGCCTGCAAGACGAGGTTAACGCTTTTTTCCTTCGCCAGGCGGCTCGCGGTGACGAGCAGGGGGCGGTCCGCAGCTAACCCAAATTCCGACCGCACCCACGACGGATCGAGAGACGCGAACAACTGCAGATCCAGCGCGGCAGTGGGGAGCACTTCGATCCGGCTGCGCACTCCCTGGGCACGCAGCCTGGCCGCGAGGGCCTTCGACGGGGCGATCACGCAGTCGCAACGGTCCGCATAGCGCCTGACGTACCATCGGGTAAGCGGCCGCAGGAGCCATTTCGGACCCGGCGCGTAATGCACGAACTCGTCATAGATCGTGTGGTGCGTGAAAACGAGGGGGAGACCCCGACGGCGGGCGAGGCGCGCGGCCGCGCTCCCCATGGTGAACGGCGCATGCGTGTGGACCACGTCCAGCTCGCGGGTCATCAACGCGCGCCACAACGCAGGCGCGTAGCCGATGCCGATGGGGAAGTCGGACTGAGGTGTGGGCACCGACGGAACCCGAAGGACGTCAGGATCTGTATCGCGGTAGCCCCTGACCCGGGGAGCCACGACCAGCACGCGATGCCCATCCTGGCGCAGCGAGGACGCAAACGCCGCCAACGAATGCACGACGCCGCTGATGCGCGGCAGGTAAGATTCACTGAACATCGCGATGCGCATGCCCGATCCACCCCACGCCGCGCCAGGCCGGGAGGCCCTCGCCTG
>JBIOXT010000034.1:0-6519 GCA_044869795.1 bacterium
CCTTCAAGAGGCAGCATGGAAGGCGATTGATGAGCTGCTCGCGCGGCGTAAGAAGAACCAAGGGACGATTGAGCGTCAGGTCTAGAATTAGCACGTATCCTAGCACTGCGTCCTGTGCTATACTGCAGGACAGTTGTGACAGACCAAAGCAGAAGCCATCCGCTTCTCACCGGCCGGCGTTGAGCCAGGTCCGGTCGACACCGACAGCAGTGACGATCAGACTGCCGGGGATGGCGAGCGCCATGCCCGGTTTTTGTTCTTAGGGGGTGTAAGGGTATCGAACGCGAGGCGAGAGTCAACGAACGGATTCGAGCGCGGGAAGTCCGTGTCATCGGGGCCAACGGCGAGCAGTTGGGCGTGATGGCCGTGCGCGAGGCCATCGCCAAGGCCCAGGAGGCGGAACTGGATCTGGTCGAGGTGGCGCCCACGGCGCAGCCGCCGGTCTGCCGGATCATGGATTTCGGCAAGTACAAGTACGAGCAGAGCAAGCGCGGCCGGGGCGCGCCGCACAAGCGCGCCGGCGAACTGAAAGGCATGCGGATGAGTCCGAAGATCGGCGAGCACGACTTTCAGGTCAAAGCGCGCCACGTGTCCACCTTCCTCAAAGAGGGTAACAAGGTCCGTGTCGCGATGTGGTTCCGCGGCCGGGAGATGGCGCACCCGCGGGTCGGGGAGGTGCTGTTGACCCGCCTCGCCGAGACCGTGGCCGACGTCGGCACGGTCGAGATGATGCCCCGGCTGGAAGGCCGGAACATGATCATGATCCTCACGCCGAAAAAGTCGTAGGGTAGGTGGTCGCGATGGGAAAGGTCAAGACGCATCAGGGCACCGCCAAGCGGATCAAGGTCTCCGCGCGGGGGAAGATGATGCGCGGCAAGCAGATGGCCGGCCATTTGAAGGTCGGCAAGCGGCCGAAGCGCCTGCGCCGGCTGCAGCAGCGCGTCGGGGTCAGCCGGGCCGACGCGCGCCGCCTGGCGCAGTTGCTGCCGTACCGCTACAAATAACATTGCGGATTTCGAATTGACAATTGCGGATTGAACCTGGCGTGAATTCGCGATCGTCAATTCGCAATCCGAGATCGTTGGGGTGAACCGGGATGGCACGGGTCAAGCGGGGGGTGACGTCGCGTCGCCGCCACAAGAAGATCCTCAAGCTGGCCAAAGGGTACTACGGCGCCAAGCACCGCTGGTACAAGATGGCCAACCAGTATGTGGTGCGGGCTCTCGCCCAGGCGTACCGCGACCGCAAACAGCGCAAGCGGGACTTCCGGCGGTTGTGGATCGCCCGCATCAACGCGGCCGCCCGCACGAACGGCGTCTCGTACAGCCGGCTGATCAGCGGGCTGCGCCGGGCGGGCGTGACGGTGAACCGCAAGGTGCTGGCCGACCTCGCCTATCAGGATCGTGACGCGTTCGCGCAGCTGGTCGCCAAGGCCAAGGAGGGGCTGAAGTCCTCCTGAGATGGCCAGAACCGTGGCGCTCCGCGAGCGGGCGCCGCTGGCTCGGTTGGAGCTCAACCCCGCCCAGACGATCCTCGCTGGCTTTGCGACGATCATTCTGGCCGGCGCCGTGCTGCTCTCACTGCCGCAGGCGGCGGCATCCGGGCAGTCAACGCCGTTCCTGACCGCGCTCTTCACCTCGACGTCCGCCGTCTGCGTCACGGGGCTGGTGGTCGTCGACACGGCGACGCATTACTCCCTGTTCGGCCAGCTCGTCATCATGGCCCTCATTCAGCTCGGCGGCCTGGGCTACATGACCGTGGCGACGTTGATGGCGCTGATCGTCGGCCGGCGGATCGGCCTGCGCGAGCGCATCGTCCTGCAGGAAGCGCAGAACCTCTACACGATGGGCGGCGTGGTGCGGTTCACGCGCAACGTGGTGCTCATCACGGCGGGCATCGAGGCGCTGGGAGCGTTCCTGCTGAGCCTACGGTTCGTTCCCCAGTTCGGGCTCGTGCGGGGCGTCTACTTCGGCATTTTCCACAGCATCTCCGCCTTCAACAACGCGGGGTTCGATCTGATGGGGGGGTTCCGCAGCCTGACCGCCTACACGGGTGACCTCCCGGTGAACTTGATCCTCGCCGCGCTGATCATCATCGGCGGTCTGGGCTTCATTGTGCTTTCCGACGTGGCGACGCATCCCCGGCGGCTGAGCCTGCACTCCAGGATCGTGGTGACGACGTCCGCCGCGCTGATCGTGCTGGGCACGGCGCTGATCGTGTTGTTGGAGTTCAGCAATGCCGGCACCCTGGAGCCGCTGGCGCCGCTGCAGCGGGTGCTCTCCGCTTTCTTTCAGAGCGTGACGCCGCGCACCGCGGGGTTCAATACGATAGACATCGGGAAGATGCGGGAACCGACCCTGATGCTGCTGATCGCCTTGATGTTCATCGGCGCGTCGCCGGGGGGCACCGGCGGGGGCATCAAGACCACGACCTTCGTGGCGCCGATGGCCGTGATCATCTCCATGCTGCGCGGACGGCCGGATCCGGAACTGTTTCGGCGCCGGATTCCCCCGGTGGTGATCTACAAGGCGGTGACGATCGCGCTGATCGCGGTCGCCTTCGTGGTGACGATGGGGACGGCGCTGTCGTTCGTCGACCGGATTGACTTCGTCCCGGCGCTGTTCGAAGTCACGTCCGCGTTCGGCACGGTGGGGTTGACGACCGGCATCACGCCGACGCTGACCACCGCCGGTCGCATCCTCGTCATGCTGACCGTTTTCGTTGGCCGGGTGGGCCTCCTCACCGTCGCGTTCGCCCTGACCAAACGGCAGCAGCCGATGAACTTCCGATTTCCGGAAGAACGGATTCTCGTAGGCTGAGCGGAGGCAACGATGGATTTCGCCGTGATTGGCATCGGACGGTTCGGCAGCAGCGTGGTGCGCACGCTGTACGAGATGGGCCACCGCGTGCAGGCGATGGACCGGGACGAGGAAGCCCTGCGCAAGGTCGCCGACCACTGCACGAACATGATGCAGATCGACTCCACCGACCAGGAAGCGCTGCGCGCGGTCGGCATCACGAACTTCGATGTCGTCGTCGTGGCGATCGGGACCGCCATCCAGGAGAGCATCCTGACCACCTTGATCCTCAAGCAGTTGGGGGTCAAGAAGGTCGTCTCCAAGGCGATCAGCGAGCTGCAGGGGCGGGTGCTCGAGAAGGTCGGCGCCGATCTGGTCATCTACCCGGAACGGGAGATGGGCGAGCGGGTCGCCCGCATCCTGGCGAGCGCGCACGTCATGGACCAGCTCGCGCTGTCCCCCGATTACCTGGTGGAGGAGCTGCGCGTCAGCCCCAAGATCGAAGGACGCACGCTGGGCGAGCTCGATCTGCGCCGCCGGTACGAGATCAGCGTCTTGCTGATCAAGCGTGACAACCAGATCCACGTCTCGCCGCTGCCGGAGACCGAACTGAAGGGCGAGGACGTGCTGGTGGTCTTTGGCAAGAAGGAGCAGCTGGCCCGGCTCGAGAGTGCCCTCTGAAGATCACCAGCACCAAGAACCCCATCGTCGCCCGGTTTCGGGAGCTGGCGGAGCGCCGGGGCCGGGATACGGCGCAGCAGTTTATCATCGAAGGTTTCCGGCTGCTGGACCAGGCCCTCGCCGACGGGCTGGCCCTGGATCTGGTCGTCTACGATCCCGACGCGACGGGTGACTCCCGGGCGCAGACCATCCTGACGCGCGCCGCGGCCGCCGGGGTGACGGTCGTCGCGGCGTCGGCGCACGTGGTGGCGGCCTGCAGCCAGGTGGAGACCCCGCAGGGGATCGTCGCGATCGCCGCCCGGCCCCTCGCGCTGCTGGCAGACGTGGTCCGTGACCGCCAGGCGCTGCTGGTGATTGCCGATCGCATCCAGGATCCGGGGAACCTGGGCACGATCATCCGCATCGCCGACGCCGCGGGCGCCACCGGCGTCGTGGCCATCGCCGGGACGGTCGACCCCTTCAACCCAAAGACCGTCCGCGCCACGATGGGCTCGATCTTCCACCTCGCGATCGCCGAGGCTGCCGTCGATGACGCCGTGGAAGCCCTGGCCGACCGGGGCGTCCGCATCCTGGTGGCCGATCAGCACGGCGCGGTCGATTTCCTCGATGCCGACTACCGCCGTCCGTGCGCGGTGGTGGTGGGCAACGAGGGACAGGGAGTGGATGCGCGCTGGATCGAGCACGCCGCGGCCACGGTCCGCATTCCGCTCTACGGACGCGCCGAGTCCCTCAACGTCGCGGTGGCGGCGGCCCTGCTGCTGTACGAAGCGCGCCGGAAAACTGGGACGGTGCTCTCAGACACGAGGTGATCAGATGAATCGATACCAGTTCGGCCACATCGATGCGCTCAACGAACGCGAGATGCGGCCGGGCGTGCACATGCGCCTGCTCGCCGGGGATGCGCTGATGTTCAGCGCCGTCCGGTTCGACCCCCACTCCTCCGTCCCGACGCACCAGCATCCGCACGAGCAGATCGGCTATGTCATCGAAGGAGAGCTCGACCTGTGGATCGGCGACGACCGGCGTACTTTGCGCAAGGGTGATATGTACACGATCGCGTCCAACGTCCCCCACGGTGCGGAGACGAAGGACTCGACCTGTCTCGTGCTCGATGCGTTCACACCCTTGCGGGAGGACTACGTCGCTGCGTTCCGCTCTTGACGTCGTGTGTTATAGTTGTCCCAACAGTGAGCTGAACAGCCAGACTCCAGCAGGGAGGATGGCTCCGTGCAGATGACGTGGACACCAGAGATGTTCTGGCGGCTGTTTGAATCCACCGGATCGATCTGGGCCTACATGGCCTACCGCCGGTGCGCCGCACTGACCGGGTTCTTGCTGACCGTTTCACTAAACTGAATAGCGACGACGGAGAGAAGTACTCCGTATCGGGCCCACAGGGAAGGGAGGCCGCCGACTGGAAGCCTCCCCGGGACGCCGCCGGAGGAAGTTCGCTCCTGAGCTGATGACGAGTCCGGTGTCCCACCGATAACAGGGACCGAGAGCCGACCTCGCAGTTGGCGTTGTCTTCCAACTTTCAACTGCTCCGGGTCGGAACCAGGGTGGTACCACGGAAGCGCCGCTTTCGTCCTTGAGGACGCGGCGCATTTTGTTTTTGCGAGAGGGTGGGAGAGGTCGAGATGGACTTGGATCAAGTCGCTCGTGAGGCCGATGCCGCCATCGCCGCGGCGCAGACGCCGGAAGATCTCGAACAGGTCCGGCGGCGGTACTTCGGCCGCCGGGGCGTTCTGGCAGGCCTGACCGCGGATCTCCCACGCGTGCCCGTGCCGGATCGTCCGCAGCTCGGCCAGCGGCTGAACGCGCTGCGCGATCGGCTGCACGACGCGCTGCGCACCCGCGATGCCGCGCTGCGGCTGCGGGCGACGTCGGCGCTGGACGCCGACCGGATCGATGTCACCTTACCCGGCCGGCGCCGGCGCGTGGGACGGCGGCACATTCTGCGGCGCGCGCTGCAGGAAGTCGGAGAGATCTTCTTCGGGATGGGATTCGAGATCGTGGAGGGCCCGGAAGTGGAGCTGGAGGAGTTCAATTTTGAGCGGCTCAACATGCCGCGCGACCACCCCGCTCGGGACGCGCAGGACTCCTTCTACATCACCGACGACCTGCTGCTGAGGACGCAGACGACCGCCGTCGACGCGCGGATCATGATCGGCCGGACGCCGCCGCTGCGCGTGCTCACGACCGGCCGATGCTACCGCCGCGACGCGTCGGACCCCACCCACACACCGATCTTCCACCAGGTGGACGGGTTCATGGTCGGTGAGCGCATCACGATGGGAGACCTCAAAGGCGTGCTCGCGACCTTCGCGCGGCAGTTCTTTGGTCCCCAGACGGCCACGAAATTCGTGCCCGGGTACTTCCCGTTCACGGAGCCCAGCGCCGAGACGCTGGTCTCGTTCCGGGGCGGCTGGATGGAGCTCGGCGGCTGCGGGATGTTCCACCCGCGCGTGCTGGAGGCCGCCGGGATCGATCCGCAGCGCTACACTGCCTTCGCGTTCGGCTGGGGAGTGGAGCGTCCGGCGATGGTCCGCTATGGGATCCCCGACCTGCGGTTGTTCTGGGAGAACGACTTGCGATTTCTGGGTCAGTTCTGATGAAAGTCTTGCTGTCGTGGCTGCGGGAGTACGTCGGCATCCCCTACACCGTCGATGAACTCCGGGAGCGGCTGCCGATGCTGGGTCTGGGGATCGACGCGGTCGATCCGTTTGGCGACGACGCGGTCTTTGACCTCGAGCTGCCCGCCAACCGCGGGGACCTGATGAGCCTGCTGGGGGTCGCGCGGGAGATCGCGGCCTCGACGCGGGTGTCGATCACGGCACCGCCCGCAACCTACACCGAGGATGACGAGCCGGCGGCGGGCCTGGCGGAGGTCGAGGTCCGCGACGCCGATCTGTGTCCACGCTACACGGCCACGATGATCGTCGACGTGAAGGTCGGTCCATCCCCCGCTTGGATGGCCCACCGGCTGGAGGCGTGCGGAATCCGCAGCATCAACAACGTCGTCGACGTCACCAACTACGTG
>JBIOXT010000035.1:0-3008 GCA_044869795.1 bacterium
GGCCTGGTAGGTCGGCTGCCACCCCATCGTCCATGGGAAGTGCTGAGGGTCGCCCCACTTGGTCGCGCCGGTCGCCACGAACAGCTGAGGGATCTTCTCCTGGTTCATGTATTTGTGGATGGCGCTATTGGTCGGCGTTCCGAGCGTATTGAAGACGAATGCCACCTGGTCTTGCTCGATCAGCCGGCGCACCATCTCGACGGTTTTCGGCGGGCTGTAACCGTCGTCAACGGTCACGAAGTTGATTTTGCGCCCGTTGATGCCGCCCTCGTCGTTGACCTTCTTGAAGTAGGCGCCAATGACCTTGCCGATGGTTCCGTAGGCCGAAGCCGGGCCGCTATACGGGTTTGTGTGGCCGATCTTGATCTCGGTCGGCGTCACGCCGGGCGTTTGGGCGGCGGCTGGCAGCCCCGCCATCGCCAACCCGACCGTGAGCAGCATGAGCCTGAAGCCGCGTCTCCGCATGAATGTCCTCCTGTTGGGGCGTGGGTCTCCGATGACCCGGCAGTGCCAATCTTACCTCCGTGAACGGGCCGCCGCGGAGCTGGGTTCCATTCGCGCACACAGCCTCCGAGCCACGGCCAACCGGACGCTGCCAGCGATCCCCCGAGGCATCGCATACATGAACAGGATCAGAAACACGCCGTAGATCGCCCAGGGCGCCGCTTTGGAGATGTCCTGGGCCCAGTTCGGGACGAACTGGATGAAGATTGCGCCCGCGACGGCCCCCCAGACCGTCGCCAGCCCGCCCACCACGATGCCCACCAGGAAACTGATCGAGAGGAACACATTGAAGGCGTCGGGGGCCACGAACGCGATGACCAGCGCGCTCAGCGCCCCGGCCACGCCCGTGTAGGCGGCGCTGACGCCGAACGTGAGCGACTTGTAGAGCGCGGTGTTCACGCCCATCGCCTGGGCGGCGATGGCGTTGTCGCGGATCGCGACGACGGCCCGCCCCGTCCGTCCGCGCAGCAGATTGGCGGCGAGCACGAACAGCAGGACCATCAGCGTGAGTGTCAGGAAGTACAGCCACTGGTCCGGGTTGAGCGGCAGCCCCCACGGCGCGCTCGGTTTGCTCAGCACGATGCCCTGGGAGCCTCCCGTCCAGTGCTCGAAATATTTCAGGATCTGCGGCACCGCCAGCGCCAGCGCGAAGGTCGCCAGCGCCAGGTAGAGACCCTCCAGGCGCAGTGCCGGGATTCCGAACAGGAAGCCGGCCACCAGGCAGATCAGACCGGCGGCCGGGATCGTCCACCCGTAGGGCACGTGCCACTGGTCGATCATGATGGCCGTCGTGTACGCCCCGACCGCGTAGAACGCGCCGTGCCCGAGCGAGATCTGCCCGTTGAAGCCGGTGAGGATGTTCAGACCGAGCAGCGCGATGGCGTAGATGTACACCTGCGAGAACTGGAAGAGGCGGAAGTTGCTGAGGGTTAAGGGCAGCACCAGCGCGGCCGCGAGCGCGACGGCGGCGCCACCCAGGGTCCACGTCCGCGGCAGCATCAGACCCGGTGCACGGCGGCCCGGCCGAACAACCCGCTGGGCCGCACCAGCAGGACGATCAGGATCAGCGCCAGCGCCACCGTCAGCTTCAGCTCGGTGCCGATGAACTTCACGTAGGTCCCGACGAGGTTCTCGATCACGCCGACGATGAGCCCCCCCGCCACCGCGCCGCCGGGGCTCGTGAAGCCGCCGAGCGTGGCCGAGGCGAACGCGTAGATCAGGATGCCCGACATCATGTTGGGGTCGAGGAACACGATCGGTGCGACCATCATGCCCGCCACCGCACCCACCATCGCCGCCAGCCCCCAGCCGATCGCCAGCATCCAGCCCACCCGGATGCCACACAGCCGGCTGGACACCGGGTTCTGGGCGGCCGCCCGCATGGCCAGTCCCTGCGTGGTGAACCGGAAGAAGAAGTACAGCCCGGCCAGGACGATCAGGGTCACCGCCAGGGCCCCGAGGTCGTGAGCGCCGAAGTAGACGTTGCCGACCTGGATCGGCTGGGACGGGAACGGGCTCGGGAACGGCTTCTGGATGTAGGAGTAGATCCACCCGGCCACGCTGTTGAGGATGACGAGCAGACCGATGCACACGATGACGATGGTCAGTACCGGTGCGCTCTCGACCGGGCGGATGAGGATCCGTTCCAGCACCAGGCCGCCCACGAAGGCGATGGCCAGCGTGGCGAAGAAGGCGACCCAGTAGGGCACCCCCGCGTTCAGCAGCGTACACGCCAGATAGGTGCTGAACATCGCCATCTCGCCCTGGGCGTAGTTCACGACCTCGGTGGCCTGGTAGATCATCACCAGGGCCAGCGCGACGCTGCCGTAGATGCCGCCCGTGGCCAGCCCCGACACGATCTGCTGAACCAGCGTATCCACCCGCGCCTCCTCAGTATCCGAGGTAGGCCCGACGGATCGCGTCGTCCTCGCGGAGCTCGGCGGCCGCGCCGCCCCTGACGACGCTGCCGGTTTCCAGCAGGTACGCATGATCGGCGAGGGCGAGCGCCAGGGAGGCGTTCTGCTCGACCAGCAGCACGCTCACCCGCTCCTCGCGGTTGATGGCCCGGATGATCCGGAAGATCTCGCGGACGACGAGCGGCGCCAGGCCGAGCGACGGCTCGTCCAGCAACAGGAGCCGGGGTCGCAGCATCAGACCCCGGGCCACCGCCAGCATCTGCTGTTCGCCACCCGACAGCGTGCCGGCGATCTGGTGGCGGCGCTCCGCCAGCACCGGAAAGTAGCGGCACACCCGCTTCATGTCGGCGCCCAGATCGCCGCGTTGCCGGCGGGCGTAGGCCCCCAGCCGCAGATTCTCCTCGACCGTGAGCTGCACGAACGTGCCGCGGCCCTCGGGGACGTGGGCCACGCCGAGGCGCACGATGTCCTCGGTGGCCCGACCGTCGATGCGACGGCCGTCGAAGCCGATCTCCCCCGCCGTCTTCACCATGCCGCACACCGCCCGCAGCGTGGTCGTCTTGCCCGCCCCGTTGGCGCCGAGAATCG
>JBIOXT010000036.1:0-4502 GCA_044869795.1 bacterium
CCAGCTCTTCAAGCAGGCGGAACGTCTGATCGTCCAAGACCACCTGGACCTTCTTGGCCACCATAGTCCTCCATAGTCATGACCTAGCATGACTATACCACAATAGTGTTGCGCCACAGTGACCAGCGTGAACCAAACCCTCCACCACAGTGCCTGGCACCGCGGATTGAAGCATGTTCCCGCGCCAGAGTCGATAGCTCAGTTGAGCTGAAGTAAAGTGATAACGTATTCCTCCGGGCAACCGACTTGAGAAGATCCCAATGGGCACGGGCCCTCAGTGAGTTTGCTGGAGCGCAGCTAGACCAACTTCGATCGCGTGCTCGAGCGGCATCGATCGGCCTTTGGCCCAGGCTGCATTGAATTCCGTTTCGGTCAGTCCTGCGCGCGTGTCGGCCACCAGTTGATCGTAGGTGTCGCGGATGAACGGCGGGGGCGGGACGCTGATGGATTCACGCAGGGCCTCGGCGGCGCCAAAGAGAACGGCGGCACGGTGCATCTGGGCTTGGGCGGTCGCAACGGCGGCGAGGCCGATCAGAGACGTGGCGAGACCCCGTCTGTCGCCGAGTTCCTGGCGGAGCACGAGACTTTCTCTGAATCGCATCTCTGCGCGTTCGTAGTCGCGCTCGCTCCACGCCAAGATGCCGAGGTTGCTGAGGGAGAACGCGATTCCCCACTTGTCCCCTAGTTCCTGAAACAAGGCGAGGGCTTGTTCAAAGGCGTGGCCGGCGCGTTCGAGGTCGCCCATTTCGCGCAGGACGAGACCAAGGCTGGTAAGCACGAATCCGGTACCGACCTTGTCCCCGGTCGTGGCGAAGGAAGTGAGGCTTTCGTTGAAGTAAGCTACCGCCTTTTCAGTCTCCCGCGAGTCCCGAGCAACCAGCCCCAGTACGAGCAGTGACCCAGCGATCCCATCAGCCTCCCCGAGTTCTCTGCTGAGGGCGAGACTCTGCTCCCCGAATTCTCTGGCTTCCTTGTAGTTCTCGATGCGGCAGGCTTCCAGTCCGAGGATCGTGAGGCAGAACGCGGTTCCGCGTCTATCGTTCAGGCGGCGTGAGACAGTCAGGGCTTCGTCGGCAAGCTCCTTCGCGCGTTTGACGTCGTCCTGGTAAAACGCGAGGTAGGCGGCTCCGTTGAGCACCTTGACCCGCGCCGGGGAGTCGAGGTCACCGGTCTTGGACAGGGTCCGCTCCAGCCACTCCCGGCCCTCGCTCCAGTAGCCGCGGATGACCCAGAACCGCCACAGTGCGCCGCTCAAGCGCAGCGCGGATTCCGCTCCTTCCGGCTCAAGCAGAGACCACTCGAGCGCGGCCTTCATGTTTTCGTACTCGCGGTCCATCCGAGCCAGCCCATCTGTCTGCTCAGGCCCGCTTAGGAGCGACGCGGCTGTCTCGGCCAGCTTGAGGTACCAGTCTCGGTGTCGGGTCCGGATGAGCGCTTCTTCGCCCGCGGCGACGAGTTTCTCCCGAGCGTACAGGCGGATCGTCTCCAGCAGCCGGTAGCGCGGCTCGTCCTCCTCAAACCGCACAAGCGAACGGTCGACCAGGGACGTCAGGACATCAAGCAGTTCGTGCTGCTTGGATCCGTCCGTCGCGCAGATGGCCTCGACCGCTTCCAGCGTGCATCCACCTGCGAACACCGAGAGGAACCGTAACACCACCTGCTCCGGAAGCGTGAGCAGGTTGTAGCTCCAGTCCAGCGTAGCCTGCAGGGTCTGATGCTGCGGCGGGACAGTCCGCATTCCAGAGGTCAGGAGCCGGAACCGGTCATCCAGGCGGGCCGCGATGTCCTCCACCGACAGAGCTCTCACCCGTGCCGCCGCGAGCTCGATGGCGAGCGGGATCCCGTCCAGCCGGGCGCAGATCTGGGCAACCGCCGGCGCGTTTCGAGCCGTCAGGGCGAAGCGCGGCTGGTTGAGCACCGCACGATCGACGAACAGACGGACAGACTCGTACATCTTTAGATCTTCCAGTGCCGGCAGGCGCGCCGGATCGGGCATCGACAGGGGCGGTACCTGGTACGTCACCTCACCCTCGACGCCGAGGGCCACCTGGCTGGTCGTCAGGACCCGCAGGCGTGGGGAAACGCGCAGCATCGCCGTGACCAGATCTGCGCACGCTGTCTGCAGGTGCTCGCAGTTGTCCATTAGGATCAGCAAAGAGCGCGTGCGGAGGAAGTCGGTCAGCGTGTTGAGCAGCGACGGCCGGTCGATCTGGTTCCGCACGCCCAGCGTGGCGGCCACGGCTTCCTCGACCATCTTCGGGTCGGAGACCGTGGCCAGTTCCACCAGCCAGACGCCGTCTTCGAACTTTTCAATCAGGTCGGCGCCGGTTTGGAGGGCGAGCCGGGTCTTGCCGGATCCGCCGGGCCCGGTCAGCGTCAGCAAAGGCGTGCTCGCGACGCGCTCTTTGACATCAGAGAGTTCCCGCTCCCGGCCGACGAAGTTGGTGAGCTGGCGCGGGAGGTTGTTGGGGAGCGTGTCCAGCGTCCGCAGGGCTGGGAACTCGACGGCGAGACCGGGCGCGACGAGCTGGAAGACTTGCTCGGGTCTGGCGAGGTCCTTGAGTCGGAAGCGGCCGCGGTCCTGCAGCGTAACCCCCGGCGGCAGGTCGTCGGCGACCAGCGCGCTGGTCGCCTCGGAGACCAGAATCTGCCCGCCGTGGCCGGCGGCGAGCAGGCGGGCCACCCGGTTGAGGGCGGGGCCGAAGTAGTCCCCGTCGCGGGCTTCCGCGGTGCCGGTGTGAACGGCCATCCGCACCCGGAGGCCGCCGGAGATGGCCTGCGTTTCCGCCGGCAACTTTCCCTGCGCGGCCAGCGCGGCCTCGAGCGCGGCGGACGCGGCCGGGAAGACCGCGTAGATCCCGTCGCCCACCGTCTTGAAGATCTGTCCGCCGTGGCTGGTGATGGTCTCGCGCAGCAGTTCGTCGTGGCGCGCGAGGGCCTGCTTCATCCCATCGGGATGCTGTTCCCAGAGGCGCGTGCTGCCCTCGATGTCAGTGAAGAGGAAGGTAACGGTCCCGGTGGGCAAATCGGGCATGCATCAGGTTTTCGGGGCAATGGCCGACCAAACCCTCCGACCCCGTGCCTGGCACCGATTCCCCACACCTCCACCATACACGAAAGCAGAAATTTGACCGGTAGTCGATGACCCAATTGGGCTAATCCGGTAGCATTGTTTTGTGACCCAGCACAGCCCAGAGCGGGAGTTCGCCCAACTCGTTGAGGTGATCCGGCGGGACCAGGGGCTCCGATCGATCTTTGTGATCGTTCCCACGCACGTCCTCGGGGAGCGGCTCCTGCGCATCACTTCCACGACCCGTCCGTCGATCAACGTCAGGTTCGTGACCTTTCCCGATCTGGCGCGGACTGTCGCCATCGCCGAGTTGGTGAGTTCCAAGCGGATTCCGCTGCCGGCGATGGCCGATTTCCTGGCGGCGCGGAAGGCGATCCAGGCAAAGGTGCGACCCGATGGGTACCTCGGACCGATCAAGGAGTTTCCCGGGACGCCGAGGGCGGTGCTGAAGACGCTGACCGATCTAAAGAAAGCCGGGATTGGGCCACAAGAACTGCGCGAACACTTGGGAAGCAGGGAAGCTGGGAAGCGCGGAAGCAACCACCCCGCGACTGCGCCGGTCCAACAGGGGTTGTTCGGGGAGACAGGGATTGCTTCGGCGGCGGAGCCGCCTCGCAATGACGAAAACCGGAAGCTCCTGGAATTAGCGGAGATCTACGAGGAGGTTGAGCGACTCAAAGGCGAGGCGGGGTATCTTGACGACAGTGATCGGCTTACGCTCGCGGCGGAGGCGGCGAAGGGGAGCAAGTTGCTCGATGAGGCCGCCGGCATTATCCTCTATGGATTTTCGGAGCTGAACGAGCTTGAGAAGCAATTCTTCGCGGCGTGTGTCGAGGGGCGGACGGCTCATGCGTTCGTCCCCGAGGACGAGACCGCCTATACAAAGCCGCTGGTTGAGTGGCTCGATGGAGTCCCGGGATTGCTTCGTCGCGCCGCGCCTTCGGCGCGCGCTCTTCGCCATGACCAAAACACGGCGATTATTTCGGCGCCGGGCGTGACGCAAGAAGTCGAAGAGATCGCCCGGCGCATCCTGGCGTTCGCGGAGACACCGGGAGCATCGTTCTCGGACGTCGCGGTTCTGCTCCGAAATCCCAATGAATATGCGCGGACGATCCGCGACGTCTTTGACTCCGCGCGGATCCCGTACGTGTTTCTCGACGGCATCCCGTACGCTGACACGCTGGCCGGGCGGTTGCTGCGGCTGTTGCTGCGGATCCGGCTGGGCGGGTACGAGCGGCCGGACGTGATGGAATTTCTTGGGCTCGCGCCGCTGCGCCCGTCGCTGCTGAGGGAGTTCCCACAGGCATCGCCGCCAGACTGGGACCGGTACAGCAGGGAGGCCGGCATCGTCGAAGGCCGCGTCCACTGGCAGCGGATCCCCGACATGCGGCGCCGCGTGGAGTGGCGGATCGATCGGGAACGGGCGGACCCG
>JBIOXT010000037.1:0-2498 GCA_044869795.1 bacterium
CATGCCTTGTGCGGCATGCCCCGGCCCTTCTGGGGCACCGGCAGCACGAGCACCTGACCGCCTTCGACCTTCACCTGATAGGTGTTGACGGGGACCACCGCCGGCAGAGACAGCACGCGGCCGGTCGGCAGATGGAACCGCGAACCATGCTTGGGGCAGGCGACGATCTCCCCATACACCGGCCCGGCGGCCAACGACGTCTCCTCGTGCGTGCACGAGTCGTCGATCGCGTAGAAGGTGCCGTTGACGTTGAAGAGGGCGATCCGCTGGCCGTCCACCATCACGGCTCTCCCCGTGCCGGGCGGCACGTCTGCGGCTGACGCCACCGGGACAAATGCAGCCGTTCGCTCCGTCATGCCGCCATCTTCGCTTCGATCTCGTCAAGCAGCCGCGCCCGGAGATGTTCCAGGGGAATGCGGTCCAGCAGTTCGGCAAAGAACCCCTCCACGACCATCCGCACCGCCTGGGCACGACTCAACCCGCGGCTCATCAGGTAGAACAGATGCTCGTCGTTGAGACGGCTGGTGGCGGATCCGTGGGTGCAACGCAGGTCGTTCGCCATGATTTCCAGGTTGGGAATGGAATCCGCCTTCGCGCCCTCGGACAGAATCAGGTTCCGGTTGGCCTGGAACGCGTTGGTTTTCTGCGCACCGGGGTGCACGCGGATCATTCCTGAAAAGACGCTGTGCGAGCGGTCCTTCACCGCGTTCTTGTAGAGCAGGTCGGACAGTGTGTGCGGCGCGCGGTGCTCCTGCAGCGTGTGCAGGTCGACGTGCTGCCGGGCGTCGCCGAACACGAGACCGAGCATCTCCGATGTCGCGCCGGGTCCGTCCAGGATGGACTCCACATTGGTCTTGCTCACCTTGCCCCCGAGCGTAACCAGCAGGCTGCGCAGCGTGGCGTCCCGTGCGAGGACGGAGCGGATGATGCCGACCTCCACGACGTTGCGTCCCCACTCCACCAGCGTCACCAGGCGCACCTGCGCGCCATCACCCAGGATCAGCTCGGTCACGGGATCGGCAAACGCCAACCACTCCTCGGTGGGAGAGGCGGCGCCCGTAATCACCGTCACCGCGCTGCCCTTGCCGGCAAGGACCAGAAGATGTGGGAACACCGCGACCCCGTCGGCGTCGATCCACGTCAGCGACACCAGGGGCTGCGCGACCTCGACACCGTCGGGGACGTACACCACGGCGCCCCCGCTCCACAGCGCGCCGTGCAGCGCGCGAAACCGAGACTCGTCGGGATGGACACAGGTCGTCATGAAGTGCGTGCGCATCAGGTCGGGGTGCGCCCGGAGCGCGGCGTCCAGGTCCGCAAAGATCACCCCGCGCCGGGCCGCCTCCGCGTCCAGCTGAGACCGGACCGTCTGCGAGTTGCGCTGCACCAGCAACCCCGCCGGCTGCGGCCACGCGTCGATCATCCGCTGGAGACCGGGCGGGAACGCACCCGGCGGCGCCTCGGCAAACGGCCGGATCCCCTCCAGCTGGAACGCGGCGGGATCGGTACGGCGCCACTCCTCGTCCGTAGGGACCGGGGACGGCAGCCGCTCGAACGCCTCCCAGGCCGCCAGGCGAAATTCCCGCATCCAGGTAGGCTCGCCCCGGCGGTTCGAGAGTGCCAGCACTGCCTCGCGGGTGAACGGGCCGGTCCGCGCGATGTGTGTGATCTGGTCAGACATACCGTCCTCTGACAACAACGCGGGGCCGGCTGCGCCGCGGCGGCCGGGCCCCGGACTCGCGATCGCCGGGCAGGTCTATCCGACCGACCCTTCCATTTCGAGCGCAATGAGCCGGTTGAGCTCGACCGCGTACTCCAGCGGCAGCTCTTTGACGATGGGCTCCACGAAGCCGCGGACGATCATGTTCATCGCCTCGTCCGCCTTCATCCCGCGGCTCATCAGGTAGAACAGCTGTTCGTCGGACACCTTGGAGACTGTGGCTTCGTGTGTAATGCTGACGTCCTGCTCGTCGATCTCCATCGTCGGGTACGTGTCGCTGCGGCTCGCTTCGTCGAGGATCAACGCGTCGCACCGCACCGACGATTTGCTCCCCGTCGCTCCGGAGTAGATCTTGACCAGCCCGCGGTACCCCGCCCGGCCCCCATCCTTGGCGATCGACTTGCTGACGATAACGGACTGGGTGTGCGGCGCCGCGTGAATGACCTTCCCGCCGGGATCCTGATGCTGCCCCCGTCCCGCGAAGGCCACGGAGAGGATCTCCGCCTTGGCGCCGGGCTCGACCATGAAGACGCTGGGGTACTTCATGGTGATCTTGGACCCCAAGTTGCCGTCCACCCACTCCATCGTGGCGTCGCGGTAGGCGACGGCGCGCTTGGTGACCAGGTTGTACGTGTTGGTCGACCAGTTTTGAATCGTCGTGTAGCGGCAGCGCGCGCCTTCCTTCACGATAATCTCCACCACCGCGCTGTGCAGCGAGTCGGTGGTGTAGATCGGGGCCGTGCATCCTTCCACGTAATGCACGTACGACCCGGGCTCG
>JBIOXT010000038.1:0-3764 GCA_044869795.1 bacterium
CGCAGGGGGTGAATCTGAAGTCGCACCCGGAGGTCGAAGGCGATCAGGTGCTCGGCATCGATGCGAGCGGCCAGTACTATCTGAACAAGCGGCCGATTCGCAACGAGACGCTGGCCCAGCAGCTGAAGACGATCTACGACGCGCGTACCGAGGACAAGATTCTGTACGTCAAGGCGGACAAGAATCTGCAATACTCTAAGGTGCTCGACGCGATCGACATCGCGGCGCACAACGGGGTTCGCGTGGTCGGCGCGATCAGCGACCAGACTCCGGGCACCAAGTCGAAGGTGGCGGGTGATGTTCCAGAACAGAAGCAGGGCGCCACACCCTAAGGAGGAATAGCGATGGCCATCTCCACCGGCGGTGGCGCTGGCGGTCTCACCAACGAGATCAACGTCACCCCGATGATCGACGTGCTGCTGGTGCTGCTGATCATCTTCATGATGGCGGTGCCGATGATGCGGAAGGCGATCGACTTGCAACTCCCCGATCCTACGCCGCAGCAGGTCGCGGCGAATCAGCCGGTGAACCAGATCGTGCTGCAGGTGCTGCCACGCGGCCAGTACAAGATCAACACTGAGGACGTCAGCAAGGACCGTCTTGCGGCGCGCCTGAAGGAGATCTACGACCCTCGCCCGGAGAAGATCATCTTCGTCAAGGGCGACCCCAAGGTGAAGTACCAGGACGTGATCCAAGCGATGGACGTCGCGCGCGGAGCGGGCGTCAAGGTGATCGGGATTGCGCCTAAGCAGTAACGCGTCTCGAGCTTGCACGAGTAATGCGACGGACGAACCCTTCGGGAACGTCCGTCGTATTACTTTTAGAGAGCCGATCTGCCGCGCACGCCGGAGCGCGGCGCCCGATTCTCGAGACCGTATTGATGGAACCGCACCGGACCTCACGTACCACAGCCGAGCGCCCCGCCTACCGCCCGCCGATGGGCGTCCCCCTTGAGCAACCGACTCACTGGGCAACGCCGGTGTCGCTGCTCCTGCACGTGCTGGTGGTTCTCTTCCTCGTATCGCCGATCCTGACATCGCGGCAGATCGACCTCATCCCCCAGGGGGCCGGTGGCGCCGGACCGGCCGGCGGGGGCGGGGGCGGAACGCGCGGCACCGGCGGAGGGGACCGCGCGCAGGAGCGGCTGCGCTACCTTCAGGTTGCGCCCCCTCCACCGGCGCCGGTGCCTGCGCCTACCGTGACGCCACCGGTCACCCCGCCGAAGGTCACCCCGCCGGTGGAGCAGCCCAAGCCGGAGCCGCTCCCCACGCCGCCACTGCCCAAGGTGGAGGTGAAGGTCGACGTGCCGACGCCGCCGATGGATGTGGCGCTGGGGCCCGGAACCGGAGGCGGCACCGGCAACGACGGGACGAGCGGGAACGGTCCGGGTACCGGAGGCGGCATCGGCACCGGCGTGGGGACGGGGCGTGGGTCGGGGAATAGGCCCGGCACCGGGGGTGGGGAGGGGACGATCTACCCGCCGACGCCGGACTACCTTCCACTTCCTCCACAGCGGCCATCGCGGCTTCGCGGCGACTCGGTCGTCCTGTGGTTTACGCTCGACGAGCGCGGCAGGGTGCTGAAGCTCGATCTGTCGTCCGGGGATCGCGCCTACGACAAGCGGCTCCGCGAGGTATACGCCGAGATCCGGTTCAGGCCCGCCACGAAGTGGAACGGCACGCCGATCGCGGGTCGATTCCCCATCACGGTGCGCTTCTAGCACCTCGCCCGCCGCGCCCTAGCCAATCTTCTGACAGCAGGTTAGCTTCCCGCGGCTATCTTGCCGTGCACCAATGACGTCAATCGCTCCGGCACACCCTTCCAGTCGGAGCTCAGCCCAACAGATCGAGGGACTGCATGAGCACTGTGGCCGCCGAGCGCAGGGAGATCCAGCCGCAAGCGGAATTCGTCAAGGCGCTAACGCTCACCGATGCGACGATGCTCGTCGCCGGCTCGATGATCGGGTCCGGCATCTTCATCGTCTCGGCGGACATCGCGCGCGGGGTCGGATCTCCCTTCTGGCTGCTCATGGCCTGGGTGACGACCGGAGTGATCACGCTGCTGGGGGCATTGGCGTACGGGGAGCTCGCGGCGATGTTCCCCCGGGCCGGCGGACAGTACGTCTTTCTCCGCGAATCGATGGGTCCTCTCATGGGTTTTCTCTATGGGTGGACACTTTTTGTTGTGATCCAGACGGGCACGATCGCTGCTGTGGCGGTGGCGTTCGGGCGGTTCTTGGGCGTGCTCTGGCCGGCGGTCACACCGGACCTCTACGGCTGGTTCCCGCACCACGCGATAAGGACGCCGGGCGGTGAGATCCAGCTCGGCCTCAATCCGCAGCGGCTGATCGCGCTGCTCTCCGTGTGGCTGCTGACCTGGATCAACCTGCGCGGGGTGCGGGAGGCGAAGCTCGTGCAGACCTCCTTCACGATGGCGAAGACAGGTGCGCTGGCGCTGCTGATCCTCCTGGGTCTCACGATCGGCCGCAACGCAACGGCGGTAGCCGCGAACTTCGGCCCCGGACGGTTCGTGGGGAATGTGGATGTTGCGGGGGCGTTCGTGATCGCGTTCGGAGCGGCGCTCGTCGGCTCGCTCTTCGCGAGCGACGCGTGGAACAACGTCACCTTCGCGGCAGCGGAGGTCCACAACCCCAGGCGTAACCTCCCGCTGGCGCTGGCGCTCGGCACCGGACTGGTCACGCTGTTGTACGTGTCGGCGAACTTCGCCTATCTGAACGTACTGCCGCTGCACGGCGTCGAAAACGGCTCCACCGTGCTCGAGCGCGGCATCCAACACGCCACACAGGACCGTGTCGGAACGGCGGCGGCGGAGGTGATCTTCGGCGCGAGCGGGAGCGTGCTGATGGCCGTCGCGATTCTCATCAGCACCTTCGGCTGCAACAACGGGCTCATTCTGGCCGGCGCTCGGGTCTACTACGCGATGGCGCGCGACGGGCTCTTCTTCCGTAAGGTCGGCACGCTGAATGAGCACCGCGTGCCCGCCGCGGGATTGATCGCGCAGGCCGTCTGGACGTCGCTCCTCTGCCTGACCGGGACGTACAGCCAACTCCTCGACTACGTGGTCTTCGCGGCGCTGATTTTCTACGTCCTCACCACCGTGGGGCTCTTCATCCTCCGCGCGAAGTCGCCGGACATCGAGCGTCCATACAAGGCCGTCGGATACCCGGTGCTCCCCGCGCTGTACGTTCTGCTGGGCTCCACCGTCGCCGTGATCCTGCTGATCGCCGACAAGACCCGGGCGCAGGCGTTCTCCGGGTTGATGCTCGTGCTGATCGGCGTTCCGGTCTACTTCATATGGCGCAAGGTGGAGGCATCGTGAGCGTTGCACCGCGTCCGACTGTTCCGGTCCGCCCCACCCGAGCTGCTGCGATGATGCGGATTCTCGTAGGCGCCGTCGGCTCAGGCCACGCTGCCGAACGCCAGTCCCTTCCAGGAGATCCTCAACGATGAATCGGTTGTGCACAATGCTCCGGCGGAGACTCCAACTGATCTTCGGAGCGACGCTCGCGATCGTCGCTGGCGCGGCTGCGGCGCCGCTGCTCGGCGCACAAGAGGCCGCGCAGTCGCCGACGCACCGGGGCGGGGGCGAAGCCAATCTCACGATTCCCGATCTTAGCTCGGTGCAGTTCCTAGGAATTCCCGGCCACACCCTGCTCCTGAGCGGGCTCGTCGTCTGCGGCCTGGGCCTCCTCTTCGGCCTGGTGATCTACAGCCAGCTCAAGCGCCTCCCGGTGCACGAGGCCA
>JBIOXT010000039.1:0-3615 GCA_044869795.1 bacterium
CAGCAGCGCGATGATCAGGATGACGATGAGCTCCGGCCAACCCACATTCGGCATGGTTCACCTCTGGATCATTATACTGCATTAGACTGTCCAGACCGTGGAGACGGTGTAGACGGAGACGACGCCGTTATCGCTTGGCCCGTCGGCGGAGGCCCGCGATCACACCCGCCACGGTGCCGGCCGCAGCGGCCAGAGCCCATCCCGGGATCGCACGCGAGGGAAGGGAACGCCTTGCCCGCCCGTGGCCCGGCATCAGTTCGACCGCGTCCCGGCGCAGCGACTGCAGGTCGGCGGCAATGATCTCCCGCAGGGCTTCGGCCCTCGCCCGCTTGGGATCACCCGGCCCGGCCGCGCGCCCGCTCACGACGGCGCCTCGACCCGGCTGCGGATCGTTTGGAAGTCTTCCTTCACATCCGAGACAAAACGCAGACGAACGGTCAGGAGGCGGCGGGCGACGAGCAGCAGGATGCCGGCGATCAACAGCGTCACGCCCAGCGTCAGCGCGGCCGCCGCCCAGGCGGGCATGACGGTGGAGAGCACGAGGATGAGCACCACGACCGCGATCGGGCCGCAGGTCACGATCAGCACGAACGCCGCCACCGCCAGGCCCGCCCCCAGCAGCGCGCGCCGCCCGGCGCTCTTGACCTCGGACCTCGCCAGCTCACCGCGGAGGCGGATCAGCTCGGCGATGTGCGTGAGCAGACGCGAAACCGCTTCGATCGCCCTCACCCCTTTAGCGCCTGGCGCAGCGCAGACGCCAGCGGCGCCAGCGTCAGGCCGAACGTGCGCGTCACCTCAGTATTGTCGCATACATTGTCGATGAGCAACGAGTCCAGTTCGTCGCGCGTGATCGGCGGGTTCGGCAACACCGCCATCGTCCAGACCAGCGCGCGCGCCAGCGGCAGGGGCAGGTGCAGTTTCCAGCGGCGCACGGCCAGCACCGCGGCCACCGCATCGAGCAGGTCGTTGAACGTCACGGCCTGCGGCCCCCCGATCTCGAACGTCCGGCCGAGGACGTCATCGCGCCGCAGCGACGCGGCCATCGCCTCCATCAGATCGTCCACCGCCACAGGCATCGAGCGGTAGTCCCCGGAACCCATCACCGGCACGACCGGCGTGACCGCGGCGAGTGCGGCCAACGGCCCCTCCCACCCGGTCATCTGCTTGATGGGGTACCACGGACCCAACCGCACCAGATCCGCGAACTGTGCAGCCGCCCCGCCGCCTGAGCCGATGATGAACGAGGATCTGAAGATGACGTACGGGACGCCGCCAGCGCGGATCGCCTCATCCCCCTGCCCCTTCGAGCGCAGGTAGCGCGACCCGGAAGATCCCGCGCCCAGCACGCTGAGGTGAACGAGACGATCCACGCCGCAGGCGCGCGCGGCCGCGGCCACGTGGGCTGCGCCGGCATGGTTGACCGCCTCGAACGTGCCGCCGGCGCGCTCGCGGAGGAGGGCGACGAGGTGCACGACGGCCCGGCAGCCGGCAAACGCGGCTTCCAGCGACGCGGGGTCCCGCACATCGGCGAGGGCCACCTCGCAGCCCTGCGCGCGCAACTGAGCGGCGTCGGCGGTGCGGCGGACGACGGCGCGCAGCGGAAACCCCGCCGAGCGCAGCGCCGGGATGAGGTGAGATCCGACGAACCCGCTCGCCCCGGTAATCGCCACGAGGCCTTCATCAGTGCGCCGAGCCATCATCGGTCAGCTGGTCCGGGCCGTGACGAAGCGGGCGAGATCGAGGAGGCTGCGGCGGGCCGGGCTGTCCCGGATTCCGCCAAGGCTCGCCGTCGCCTGATCAGAAAACCGGCGGGCGGCGGCCAGCGCATAGTCGATGCCGCCGTAGGTGCGCAGCAGGCCGTCCAGCTCGGCAGTCTGGCCGTCGTGCGGCCGCCCGCTGAGCGCGTCGACCAGCCGCGCCCGGTCCTCCGGAGCGGCCGACCGCAGGACATGGATGACCGGCAGTGTGATCTTGCCGCCGGAGACGTCGCTGTGGATCGGCTTCCCCAGCGCCGTAGACTCGCTGGTCAGATCCAGCGTGTCATCGGTGATCTGGAACGCCATGCCCCAGGACAGTCCGTACGCTCCCAGGAGGTCGGCGGTGCGATCGTTGCCGGCGAGCAGGGCGCCGGCGCGGCAGGCGGCGGAGAAGAGGTGGGCCGTCTTACCGGCGATGATCTGGAAGTACATGTCTTCGCTGTCGTGCGGCTCCTGGCCGTACTTGATCTGCATGATCTCGGCCTGGCTCATCTTCACCGCGGCGTAGGCGAGGACCGATGCGACCACTGTGGTCTGCGCCCGGCTGATCAGATCGAACGCCTTGGCGAAGAGGTAGTCGCCGAGCAGCACCGCGATCTGGTTCCCCCACTGGGCGTTGATCGTTGCGCTGCCGCGGCGCAGGGTGGATTCGTCGATGATGTCGTCGTGGATCAGCGACGCGACGTGGATCAGCTCGACCGCCCCCGCAATCCACAGCCGGGCGTCGCCGGCGCCCCCGCTGGCCTGCGCGGCCAGACAGACCAGCGCGGGACGGACGAGCTTGCCCCGCGTGCTGAGGACGTGGCCGACCAGTTCGCCGATGAACGGATCGTCGGACACCAGTTCCCGCCGGAGCAGATCCTCCAGCGCGTCGAGGTCGGGGCGGATCGGCGCGTAGATCGTGGCGAGGTCCACGGCGGGTAGTTTTCGCGCCGCAAACAGCGGCGGCCTGCCGATCCGCAGACACGCCGGACCTGCAGGCCGCTGCAGCCGCCGCGCGGCTACGGGGTGACGGTCAGGGTGGTCTTCATCCCGGCTTCTTCATGGCCGGGGATGTTGCAGATAATCGTGTACGTCCCGGGCTTCAGCATTGTCGTTCCCGTCTTGCTCTTCCCAGGCTGCGTCGCCTGCACCTCGAACTTCGTCTGGACGACGACGAAGTTGTGCTCGATCGCGCCCGTATTGGTGATGTTGAAGGTGATCTTGCCCGCCTTGACGGTGGGCGTCGCCAGCGTGATCGACCACTCCTTCTCGCTCACGTTGACCGTCGTGACACCACCGGGTGGCGGCGGGGGCGGCGGCCCTCCACCCGGGGGCCCGCCGGGGCCGCAGGCCACGGTGAGCGCTGCCGCCAGCACAACCGTCACTGCCAGACCCACCCGAAAATGCATCCTACCCTCCTTGACCTGCTGTGGTATGGAAGAACCCGGATCAGTCTAGCACGAACTCACGCCTCTGCAATCAGGCCGAATGCGGCGATGAACGTCAGCAGCACGAACCAGAACAGGTAGAAGAACACGTAGGCCAGGATCACCCGCACCGGCCGGCGCGTCATCCCACGCCCTCTCCCCCGGCCGCCGGCTGCTCCGATGCGGGTTCCGCCGCGGGTGCGGCCGGTGAGGGTGCCGGACGGGGCGCGGGTGCGGGCTTCATCGCGGCGAGGCGCTCGACAAACGCCCGCACGTCGGCGATGAAGGCGTCGCCATCGTGCAGCCCGTGGGCGAGCATGGCCATACGGGCGGGGTCGATCCGGCGCCGCTGCAGGCGGCGCTGCAGGGCGTCGATGCGGTCGCGCATCAGGAAGTTGCCCTCGCGGTTCAGGCAGTCGCCGTAGGGGCAGCCGGTGACGAACACGCCG
>JBIOXT010000040.1:0-7224 GCA_044869795.1 bacterium
CTCCTACGTCACCAACTCGAATTGCTCCGGGAACGGATACTCCCAGCGCGTGGATATCCAGGATATCCTGAACTGGATCAACGGCTTGAAATAGCGCTGCCGGAACCGGCGAGCTAAACGGGCCCGACGCTCGGTCGGGCCCGTTTCCTTTCTGGTGAAGGGTTGGATCGAGCGAGTTGTAGAAGACTGAAGAACAGCCTGCACAGGAGGTCGGTACGATGGCCAAGGTTCGCCTGCTCGTCGGTACACGCAAGGGCGGATTCGTCCTCACGTCGGACGGCGCCCGGAAAACGTGGGAGGTCAGCGGTCCACACTTTGGGGGCTGGGAAGTGTTCCACATGGAGGCGGCACCGGCCGATCCCGATCGTGTGTATGCGTCGGTGTGGACCGGCTGGCACGGCGCGGTCATCCAGCGCAGCAATGACGGTGGGCGTACGTGGACGCCGGTCGGCAATCAGTTTACGTACACCGATGCCAACGCCACGCATCTGGGTTTCGACGACAAACCGATGCCCTGGCGGTTCAAGCGCGTGTGGCACCTCGAGCCGGCACTGGATGGATCCGACACCGTGTATGCCGGCGTGGAGGACGCGGCGTTCTTTCGCTCGACGGATGCGGCCGAGACCTGGGAGGAGATGTCCGGCCTGCGCCGGCACCCGTCGGGCGCAGCGTGGCAGCCGGGCGCGGGCGGGCTGGGCCTGCACTCGATCATCATCGATCCCAACAATCCCCAGCGCGTCTATGTTGCCATTTCTGCAGCCGGCGTGTTCCGCTCCGACAACGGTGGGGAGACCTGGCAGCCGGCAAACACAGGGCTCCGCGCGACCTACACGCCCGATCCTGAACCGGAGGTCGGCTACTGCGTGCACAAGATCGCGATGCATCCTGCCCGTCCCAACACGCTGTTCATGCAGAAGCACGGCGGCGTGTACCGCTCGGACGATGCAGCAGGGTCCTGGACGAATATCAGCGGCAATCTTTCCTCGGACTTCGGGTTTCCCATCGCCGTGCATCCCCATGACCCCGAGACTGTCTACGTGGTGCCGATCACCAGCGACAGCCAGCACTACCCTCCGGAGGGCTCGCTGCGCGTCTGGCGCAGCAGGCAGGGAGGGGGCGTGTGGGAGCCGCTGGGCAAGGGGCTGCCCGATCGGAACTGCTACGTCAATGTCCTGCGGGAAGCCATGGCGGTGGACCGGTTGGACCCGGGCGGGGTCTACGTTGGGACGACCGGCGGGCAGGTATACGGCTCGCGGGACGGCGGCGACACATGGGACGCGATGGCCATGCACCTGCCGCCGGTGCTGTCGGTCGAAGCGCAGGTGTTCGACTCGTCTCGGTAGCGCGATGGGATCGATCACGGTGCGTGTCGCGCTCCCCGCTCACCTTCGCCGGCTTTCGGGTGTCGCCGGGCCGGTCGTCGAGGTCGACGTGCCCGCCGATGTGGATCCGGTCACGCTGGGGAGCGTCCTCACCGCCTTGGAGCATCGCTATCCACCGCTGCGCGGGACGATCCGCGATCATCCGGGTCCCGGGTCGGTCGAGCCGGGGCCGCTGCGGCCATTCATGCGGTTTTTCGCGCTGGAAGAAGATCTGACCCCCGCCGGACAGTCGGCGGCGCTGCCAGCGGAGGTCCTGTCGGGCAAGGAAGTGCTCAGGATCATCGGGGCGATCGCCGGAGGCTGAGTCGATGACCCTGGTCGAACAGCTCGCGGCATTCGTCGCGCGCGCCTCCTACGACGATCTCTCCGACGATGCGCGCACGCAGCTGAAAGTCCGGGTCCTCGACTCCGTGGGCTGCGCGATCGGCGCGCTGGACGGGGAACCGATCGCGATGCTGCGGGTTCACATCGAGGAGTTCGGCGGCAATCCCCGCTGCACGCTGATCGGCGACGGGCGGACCGCGCCGGACCGTGCCGCATTCTTCAACAGCGCGCTGGTCCGCTACCTGGATTTCAACGACAGTTACCTCGCGCCGGGCGAAACCTCTCACCCCAGCGATACCATCGGGGCGGTTCTGGCCGCTTCGGAGTACGCCGGGCTCAGCGGGAGAGACTTTCTGACCGCGGTCGCGGTCGCGTACCAGATCCAGTGCCGGTTGAGCGACGTCGCTCCCGTCCGCGCGAAGGGGTTCGACCACACCACCCTGGGATCGTACGCGGTTGCGGCGGCCGTGGCGAAAGCCTTGGAGCTCGACGCGGTCGGTATCGCGAATGCGGTGGCCATTGCGGGGACCGCCTTCAACGCGCTGCGCGTCACGCGGACCGGAGCGCTGTCGCACTGGAAGGGTCTCGCCTATCCCAACACGGCGTTTGGCGGGACTCACGCCGCCTTCCTCGCCAAGCGCGGCATCACCGGGCCGCCCGAGGTCTTCGAGGGCAACAAGGGTTTCATCGATGCGATCGCCGGCCGGTTCGAGATCGACTGGTCGGACGAGGACCTCGAGCGCGTGCGCTGGACCATCCTCAAGAAGTACAACGCGGAGGTCCACTCCCAGGCGACCCTGGAGGGGGTGCTCGAGCTCAAGGCGGAAACAGGTTTCCAGCCCGAGGATGTGGAGCGGATCGACATCGTGACCTTCGACGTGGCGTTCCACATCATCGGCGGCGGGGAGGAGGGCGGGAAGAAGACGGTCCGCACCAAGGAAGAGGCCGACCACAGCCTCCCCTACATGGTGGCGGTGGCCATCCTCGACGGGCAGGTCATGCCGGCCCAGTACACGCTCGACCGCATCGTGCGCGACGACGTGCAGGCCTTGCTGAGACGGGTGATCGTCCAACCCGACCCGGAGTTCAGCAAACGCTTCCCGGCCGAGATGCCATGCCGGATCGAGGTCACCCTGCGGGACGGGACGCAGCTGGTCAAAGAGAAACAGGACTACGAGGGATTCATCACGCGGCCGATGCCGTGGGCGACGGTGCGCGGGAAGTTCGAGCTGTTGAGCGGGCCCCACGCGTCGACGGGGCTGAGACGCGAGATCATCGGAACCGTGGAGCAGCTGGATGAGGTCCCGGTGGCGGAGTTCGTCGCCCTGCTCGCGCGGATCGGCAGCGCTGAGGAGAACGGAGGGAGCTCATGATGGGCAAAGCGTCAGGCAAACAACCTGATCGGTCGTTTCCCTTCTTGAAGGTGAACGAGCGGCAGGGGAAGCCGCGCAGCCGCGGCATCACCGAGATCCGCGGGCCGTATTACACACCGATGGGCACCCGCTACCTGCAGGATGTGCTAGAGACGATGGGCGCCTACGTCGACAGCCTGAAGTTCGCGGGCGGATCGTTCACCCTGATGCCGCGGCCGGCGGTGAAGGCGTTGGTCGATCTCTGCCACGAGCACGACGTGCTGGTCTCGACCGGCGGCTTCATCGAATACGTGCTGACGCAGGGCGCCCAGGCCGTGCAGCGGTACATCGAGGAGTGCAAGGCGATCGGGTTCGACATCGTCGAGATCAGCAGCGGGTTCATCACCATTCCCACCGACGACTGGCTGCGGCTGGTCGAAAAGGTGCAGGAAGCCGGGCTGAAGGCCAAGCCGGAGGTCGGCATTCAGTTTGGAGCCGGCGGAGCCACGGCTGCCGCGGAACTGGCCGCCGAAGGGACGCGCGACCCGGCATGGGGGATCGTCCAGGCGAAGCAGTTCCTCGATGCCGGCGCCTACATGATCATGATCGAGTCCGAAGGTATCACGGAAAATGTCGCGCCCTGGCGCACGGACGTGCCTGCAAAGTTCATCCAGGCGCTGGGCCTGGACCGGGTGATGTTCGAGGCTGCGGATCCCGACGTGTTTGCCTGGTACATCAAGAACTACGGCCCCGAGGTCAACCTGTTCGTCGACCACAGCCAGATCGTGCAATTGGAATGCCTGCGGTCGGGGATTTGGGGGACGAAGAGTCTGTGGGGGCGGGTGATCACGTTCAAGGGATAGACGATGGTGGTGCGGCTGCACGTCGAACAGGTCGTCGATCCCGGCGGGCGGCCGATCGGGAAACGGTATTCCGCGGCCAAACTACGCCGCAGCCTCTCCCGCATCCTGCGGGCGAACGTGCTCTGCTCGATGGCGACGGTGCGGAACTCCCTCGCCCACATCAACACCGCGTACTTCTGCTACTCGCCGGACCTCGAACTGTTCTTCCTCTCTGACCCGCGCTCGACTCATGCCAGGAACCTTGGTGCGAACCCGGCGATGGCGATGGCCGTCTTCAGTTCCAACCAGGTGTGGGGCCAGCCCGATGCGGGGCTGCAGTTCTTCGGCCGCTGCGTCGAGGCGAGGGGACACTTCGCACGGCAGGCCCAGCGGCTCTACGTCAGGCGATTCCGAGACTACGATGCGTCAGGGCTTCAGGAATACCGCTTCTACCGGTTTGTGCCTCAGCGGGTTAAGATCTTTGACGAGAGAGCGCTGGGGGGCGGGATCTTCGTCGTTGTACGGGTGATGCGCCGGGGTTGACCTGGGCGCGCCGGCCAGGGGGAGGCGACAAATGTCACCGCGCCGTGTTGGGGTGTATCTGCTTGTCCTTCTGAGCATTGTGGTCGTGCTCGCGGCGATCCGATGGTGGCGGCAGCAAGCGAGCCCCGAACGCGTCGTGGCGATCACGGCCGTCGAGGTCGAGTTCAGCCCCAAACAGATCACGGTTCGTCCCGGTGCGGTGACCATCCGGCTCACCAATCGCGGGAACGACCAGCATAACTTTGTCTTGGCCGGTCCCGATGGGAAGGACATCGACGGCGTCCCCTCGATCTCGGCCCACCTCAAGCCCGGCCAGGTCGCCGAGAAGACCTTCACGTTGGGTGCTGGGACGTATGCATTCTACTGCAACTGGTCCAGCCACTATCAACTGGGGATGACCGGCGTCCTCACGGTGAAGTGACAGCGCCTTCAGGTTTCACCGACACATCGGCGTTCCGTAAGGTCCGGAACCCCTGGCTCTCCTGCCGCTGGAGCCAGACCTGGAAGATCAGTGAATCCAAGGGATACCATACCGCGACCCAGCCCGCCACACTGAGCCCGTTCCCGGCCAGCTGCACCAGATAGGACAGCGACGGATCCATCAGCGGCACGGAACCGGCGATAAGGATCAGTCCGAGAATGGCCAGCGGCATCGCCCGGAACGCCTGATCTTTGATCTTGATGGCCTGGTACCGGGCATCGAGAATCCTGGCATCCGCATAGCGCTTGACCGCGTCCTGCACGGTGCGCTCGATGCCGGGCGTGAGGTGATCGGGCGGGAGGGTGATCAGCAGGGAAATCTCCCGCGCCCGGGGGTGAGCGTAGATCTCGGCGAGGACCTGTTCGATGCCGGGTTTCGATCCGAACGGATAGTGCTGGTCCGACAGTGGCGTCGCGTCAGACGGTTTGAACAGATGCGTGACGTCGCGTAGCCGCAGGGTAATGTCGGCCCTCACCGCTCAACTCCTTCCCGAAAATCGTGGGACGCCGCCGAGCCGACTGTCCAATTCCAGCGGTTGGTGGCCGTCCCTCCAGGAAGCGGACTTTCTACGCAGGCGGCAAAACTTATCCGACGTGCACAGCCGGGTCCGCTCGGCAGCCCCACCGTCGCTCGCGCCGCCGCCGCACGTGGCCCTCTCGGCCGCGGGGCGGGCCTGGCGCACGCTCAAGCGCGACCGCTATGCTTTGGCCGGCGGAATCGGCGTGCTGTTTTTCGTCGGTCTGGCCATCCTCGCCCCATACGTCGCTCCGCATGATCCGAACTTCCAATTCCGTGCGGGACTCAGCCCGCTGGGGGCTCCGGTCGGGCCGTCCGGGTCATTCCTGTTGGGTGCGGATCTGCTGGGACGCGATCTGCTGAGCCGCGTCATCTGGGGAACGCGGGTCTCCCTTGCCGTCGGGGTCATCTCCACGCTGGCGGCGCTCGCGCTGGCGTTGGCCGTCGGGTTGATTTCAGGGTACTTCCACGGTGCGGTGCGTACCGCGCTGATCTGGATCACCAACGCGGTGCTGAGCTTTCCCAGCCTGCTGCTGATGCTGGCGCTGGTCAGCGTGCTGCCACGCGGCATTTGGGTCGTCGTCTTCGTCCTCTCGGTGTTCGCCTGGGCGTATCCGGCGCGGATCTTCTACGGCGAGGTGCTGTCAGTGACCCAACGCGAGTTTGTCGACGCGGCGCGGGCGATCGGGGCGGGGTCGCTGCGCATCCTGGGACGCCATATCTTTCCGCAGCTGATTCCCTTGCTGGTGGTCTACTTCACGCTGCGCGTGCCCGCTACGATCCTGGCGGAGGCATCGCTGAGCTTCCTCGGCCTCGGCGTGCAGCCGCCGACCGCCTCATGGGGCTCGATCATCTACGAGGGGGCACGGGCCTACCGCAGCGCGCCGTGGATCTTCTTCTTTCCGGGAGCCGTGATCGCCCTGGCGGTGCTGAGTTTCAATCTGCTTGGCGACGGTCTGCGCGACGCCTTTGATCCCACCTCAGGCGCGAGACGGCGAGGCACGCCGTGAACGCCCGCACCGTGGTGACCCGCGTCGGGGGCATCCTGCTGCTGCTGTGGTTTGTGGCCACCGTGACGTTCGTGCTGATGTTCGCCGTGCCCCAGGATCCCGGCGCGGCGATCGCCGGACCGCAGGCGTCGGCTCAGGTCACCGAGAACCTGCGCAAGATCCTCGGGCTCGATCAACCCCTCTACGTGCAGTACGGCCGCTACCTGTGGCGGTTGCTGCACGGCGATCTCGGCCGCTCATTTGTCTTTGGACGTCCGGTGGTCGAGATGCTGCTGACGCATCTGGGACCCTCCCTGCAGCTGGCGGTCGCCTGCGTCATCGCCGAAGCGGCGATCGGACTGCCCGTCGGGATCCTCTCCGCCGTGCGTCCGGGCAGCCGGTTCGACCGCGCGGCGATGGTTGGCACGATGGTCACGCTCGGCCTGCCGCACTTCTGGATCGGACTCTTCCTGCTGTACGTCGTCGGCGCGCGGCTCGGCTGGCTGCCGCTGGGCGGCTACGGCGGCTGGCGCCACATCATCCTGCCCGCGCTGGCCGTCGGGATCGCCTACGCCGGATGGTACGCGCGGGTGATCCGATCGACCCTGCCGGACGTGATGACCCGCGACTATGTGCGCACCGCGCGCAGCAAGGGGCTGTCCGGCCGGCAGGTCGTCGTCAGGCACGCGCTGCGCAACGCGCTGATTCCGGTGATCACGATGTGGGGGCTGGACTTCGCCAACTTCGCCAGCGGTCTGGTGGTGATCGAGGCCGTCTTCGGCTGGCCGGGGATCG
>JBIOXT010000041.1:0-2408 GCA_044869795.1 bacterium
AAACTGACGATCAAGCGGGCGGTGGAAGATCTGTTCGACGTCACCGTCGCCCGAGTGAACACGATGACGATCCCTGGGCGGATGAAGCGCCGCGGTCAATACTGGTATCGCAGCTCCGGATACAAGAAGGCGGTCGTCACGCTGGCGCGGGGGCAGAAAATCGATTTGGAAAACCTGACATAGGCCGACTGCAAGGAGGCCGGAAAACGTGGGAGTCAAGAAATTCAAACCGGTCACGCCGGGACGGCGGTTCATGACCGTCTCGACGTTTGAAGAAATCACCAAGAAGGCACCCGAGCCGTCGCTGACCGTGCCGCTGCGCAGGACGGGCGGCCGCAACGTGCAGGGGAAGCTGACCGTCCGCCATCAGGGCGGCGGCCACAAGCGGATGTACCGGGTGGTGGACTTCAAACGCGACAAGGACGGCGTCCCCGCCAAGGTGGCGGCCATCGAGTATGATCCGAATCGCTCGGCGCGCATCGCGCTGCTGCAGTACAAAGACGGCGAGAAGCGCTACATCCTGGCGCCGGTGGGTCTGGGCGTCGGTGACGTCGTGCAGTCCGGCCCCGCTGCGGAGATCCGCCCCGGCAACGCGATGTCGCTGCGGCACATTCCGGTCGGGACGATGGTGCACAACATCGAGCTGTTTCCGAACAAGGGCGCCCAGATGGTGCGCGCCGCGGGCGGTGCGGCGCAGATCATGGCCAAGGAAGGCCAGGTCGTGCACCTGCGCCTGCCGTCCGGCGAGGTCCGGTTGGTGAACCTGGATTGCAAAGCGA
Organism: bacterium; assembly: GCA_044869795.1. Lineage (GTDB taxonomy): Bacteria > Sysuimicrobiota > Sysuimicrobiia > Sysuimicrobiales > Kaftiobacteriaceae > DASXUC01. Next base: position 780 of record JBIOXT010000041.1, read on the forward strand.
CGATCGGCCAGGTCGGGAATCTCGAGCACGACTCCATCAGCGAGGGAAAGGCGGGCCGCAACCGCTGGCGTGGGAAGCGTCCGGCCGTGCGCGGTATCGCGATGGACCCCAGCAGCCACCCGCACGGCGGTGGGGAGGGGCGCTCCCCGATCGGGATGCCCGGGCCGGTCAGCCCGTGGGGGATGCCGACACTGGGCTTCAAGACGCGCAAGCCCAAGCCCAGCGATCAGTATATTGTGAAGAAACGGAAGTAACTAACGAGCCTCGTTCCTCGATCCTCGCGCACCGTCACGACCAGGTACGAGGCACGAGGATCGAGGCACGGAAGGCCGGGGAGAACACTATGGGACGTTCCACTAAAAAGGGGCCGTTCATCGATCAGCATCTGCTGAAGAAGGTGCGGGAACTCAACCGCGGCCGCGAGCGGCGCGTGCTCAAGACCTGGTCGCGGCGGTCCACCGTGCTGCCGGAGATGGTCGGGCATACGATCGCGGTTTACGACGGCCGCAAGCACGTGCCGATTTATCTCACCGAGCAGATGGTCGGCCACAAGCTCGGCGAGTTTGCCCCGACCCGCACGTTCAAGGGGCACGGGACCGGCGCCGCCGCGGAGCGCGCCACAGCGGCACTGCCCGCAGCCCCGACCCCGACCTCGTAGCGGACGGAGGAGAGGTGGCGATGGAGGCGCGGGCGGTTGCCAAGTACGTGAGGGTCTCGCCGCTGAAAGTGCGGCAGGCGGCGGAGTTGATCGCGGGCCGCAGCGTGAAGGACGCGCAGGCGATGCTCCGCTTTTCACCCAGCCGGTCGGCGCAGGTGGTGGCCAAAGTGCTGAATTCCGCGGTGGCCAACGCCGAGAATAACCTGGACCTGGACCGCAACGATCTCGTCGTGGCCCGGGCGTACGTGGACAAGGGGCCGTCGTTCAAGCGTATGCAACCGCGGGCGCGCGGGCGCGCGGACATCCTGACCAAGCGCAGCAGCCACATCACGGTCGTTGTCGCGGAACGGGAGGGTCGCTAGTGGGACAAAAGATTCATCCAATCGGCCTGCGGGTCGGCATCATTCGCGACTGGGAGTCGCGGTGGTTCGGAAAGGACATGGCGTCGCTGATTCAGGACGACCTGGCCATCCGCGAGCACATCAAGAAGAAGCTCTCCCGCGCTGGCATCTCCCGCGTGGAGATCGAACGGTTCGGCACCCAGTCCGGCGTGGGCGGCAAGCCGCAGGTCCGGGTGGTCATCCATGCCGCGCGGCCGGGCATCATCATCGGACGCGGCGGCACCGGCATCGACGCGCTGAAGAAAGAACTCGACGACGTGACCGGCAAACAGGTGCAGGTGAATGTGCAGGAGATCCGGCGCCCCGAGCTCGAGGCCCAGCTGGTCGCCGAGAACGTCGCCCAGCAGCTGGAACGCCGCGTGGCGTACCGGCGGGCGATGAAACAGGCGGTGCAGCGCAGTCTGCGCGCAGGGGCCAAGGGCATCCGTATCGCGTGCAGCGGCCGCCTCGCCGGGGCAGAGATCGCCCGGTACGAGTGGTACCGCGAGGGCCGGGTGCCGCTGCACACGCTGCGGGCGGATATCGACTTCGGTGTGGCGGAAGCGCTGACCACCTACGGACGGATCGGCG
>JBIOXT010000042.1:0-2341 GCA_044869795.1 bacterium
GAGCAGCGCACTCGTAATGCGCAGGTCAGGAGTTCGACTCTCCTCGCCGGCTCGGTCCAGGCCATCATAACAGAGCGATTTGCGGCGGGTAAAGCGGGTCCCACAGGGGACGGTCGCCGGCGACGCGAACCCCGCGGTATGGCGCTCGGCGATCGGATGCTGGCCGGTCAGACGTCCCGCTGGCTCCTGTTATGGATCGTGCCGCTGGCAGTCTTCATCCTGCTGAACCGGATCCCCTCATACGATCTGCTGCTCCAGACGCCCGTCGGGCATGTGATCCTCGTCGGCGGCAGCAGCTTGATCGGCGCGATTCTCGCCTACATCGCCGCGGTCGCGGGCAACCGGCTGCAGGACGCGCGGATCTTCCTCCTCTCGCTGGCCTTCTTTGCGGTCTCGGGATTTTCGATCGTGCACGCGCTGCTGACCCCCGACGTCTTCTTCCCGTACTCCTCCACCGGGTTGGGCTGGACGCAGATCGCGGGATACGTGATCGGCGGCATCCTGCTTGCGGTGAGCAGCCTTTCGCTGCCCGCCGCGTTCCAGCAGCGCCTGCTCAAGAAGCGACACCTGTTGTATGGAGGGCTACTCGCCGCCATGGTCATCGCGCTGGCGGTCTCGGTGCGCTGGCCGCACCTGATGGTCGGTGCCCATACGATGGGCATCGGCGTGCAGGCCTACGGCACCGGGTACGGACTGACGTCGCTCAGCGGCACGATCGTCATCGTCGTGACCGCGCTGAATGTGGGCATGCTCGGTGTGGCCATCTACCGGTACATCCAGGATTATCGGCTGGCGCGGCTGCCGCTGCTGGCGCTGGTGGTTTCGGGGCTGCTGCTGTTTGCCGACGGCGTGATCGGGCTCGCCTACTCGCGCGTCTGGCACCTGTCCTGGTGGACCTACCACGTGCTGGTGTTCGCGGGGTTTGGAGCCATTCTGCTCGGGATCCTCACCCACATGGGCCGCGGGGAGACGGTCACCGAGTCGGTGCGCACGCTGGTTGTCCGAGACAGCCTGCAGAAGCTCGAACAGGGTTACAACGATGCGATCGTGGCGATGATCAATTCGGTCGAGGCCAAGGACGCCTACACCCGGGGCCACTCCGCGCGGGTGACGCTCCTGGCGACCCTGATCGCGGAAGAGATCCGGCTGTCGCCGGAGCGGCTGCGCATCCTGCACCAGTCCGCGCTCGTCCACGACGTCGGCAAGATCGGTATTCCCGACGCCATCCTCAACAAGCCCGGCCGGCTGACCGCCGAGGAGTACGCGGTGATCAAGGAACATCCGGTCAAAGGCGTCGTGATCCTCCGCAACGTCGCCTCGCTGCGGCCGATGCTGGATGGGGTGCGGTCACATCACGAACGATGGGATGGGAACGGGTACCCCGATGGGCTGGCGGGCGACGCCATCCCACTCAACGGGCGGGTCATCGCGGTCGCCGACGTGTTCGATGCGCTCACGTCCGCGCGGGCCTACCGGCCGGCGTGGCCGTTCGAGCAGGCCGTCGAGGAGATCCACAAGGGAGCGGGCAGCGCCTTTGAGGTCCGCATGGTCGAGGCCTTCGACCGCGCGCTGCCACGCTACCGCGAGCACCTCAAGCGCGTCCCCGAACTGGCACAGGATCTTGCTCCCGCGGGGGCGCCTGTTTGACCTTGCTTCCCCTCCGCGCTTGCTCGCTGGCTAGAAGTTAAAGACCGCCGTCACGCGGGCAATCACCGATACGGTCCCCGGCTCGATCGGTGTCGGAACCGCGGGTCCTGGTGCCGCGCGTGCCATCATGCGGACCTGCACGTCCACGCCTTCCTCCACGATCCGGTCCACGCCGCGGATCTGCAGCCCCGCCGCTTTGGCGATGACGTCGGCCTTCTCGCGCGCTTCGCGCACCGCCATCGTCAGCGCCTCACGCCGCGCCGTGGTGGCGTCGCGGAGCCCGAAGCTGATGCCCGCGATGGTGTTGGCGCCGGTTTTGACCGATTCGTCGATCACCTGGCCCACGAGTTTGATGTCGTTCAGCGTGATCGTCAGCGTGTACGTGGCGCGGTAGCCGACGATCGCCGGCGCGCCTTCCCGCGGCGTGGAGTAGACGGGTGTCACCTGCAGCCCCGATGTCCTGACGTCCGGGCGCCGCACCCCGATCTGCTGCAGCCGGGTCAGGATCTGGTCAGCGACCCGTGAGGCGTCGGCGCTGGCGTCCGCCGCGGCCGGCCGCTGCACCTGCACGCCCACTGTCACCGTCGCCTGATTCGGCTCGGCCTCGACCTGCCCCATGCCCGTGGTGATGATCTGATTCTTCCCGCCTTGGGGCACCTGCGCGGAAACGGGACTAACCCCGAGCGGTACGATC
>JBIOXT010000043.1:0-4147 GCA_044869795.1 bacterium
GTTTGCCGGCCTCACGGCCGCCCAGCCGCTCGCCGCGCAGCCTGTGCCGCTCGCCGCCTGGACCGAATTGGGCCCGGGCGGCACGAGGATCGTCCGCGCGGTGACATCAGGCGCATGCCCCAGCGGCACCGTGGGAGGCCAATCGCGACTCATGACCATCCGAGCACCGGCTGCCGCGAATTTCCCCGTCACAGCGTGCGAGGTTGTCCTTGGACCACGCCCGGCGGCCTTCTCGATCGTCGGAGCGCCGGTGCCCAAGACGGCCATCCGCAAGATCGTCGTCGTGGGCGATACGGGCTGCCGGATCAAGCAGCAGAAGAAGCACGTCGAGACCCAGGCCTGCAGCGATCCGTCGCAGTGGCCGTGGGCCAAAGTTGCCGCCGCCGCCGCGGCCTGGGGTCCTGATCTGGTCATTCACGTCGGCGATCTGCTCTACCGGGAGGCCGCCTGCCCGGCCGGCGAAAGCGGGTGCGCGAACTCCCCATGGGGATACAACTGGCAGACCAACAGCGCCGACTTCTTCATTCCGGCCAAGCCGCTGCTCGCCGCGGCACCCTGGATCTTCGTGCGGGGCGATCATGAGTCGTGCGAGCGCAACGGCACGGCCTGGTTCAGTTTCTTCGAGCCGCGTCCGAGGCCCGCGGCCTGCCAGAATTTCACCGATCCATACGCCGTTCCGCTCGGCAACCAGGACCTCGTGGTCTTCGACTCCTCAGGCGCCGCTGAGGGAGCGGTCAATACGGATCAGGTCGGCACCTACACACAGCGGCTTGGCGCGGCCGGTCGGCTCATCGCACGGTCCGGCTGGCTGTTGACGCACAAGCCGGTCTGGGGCATCACCAAGGTCAGCAAGAAGAAAGGCGCGGTCACAGAAAATCCAACGCTCGCCGCCGCCGCGGCGCAGGCGATGCCCGCGTCGGTGCAGATGGTGCTGGCGGGACACATCCATTTCTTCCAGCTCTTGATCTACCCCGGACGCCCGCCGCAGTTTGTGGTGGGGAACAGCGGCACCCTGCGGATCCCCCCGGTCAAGGGCGCGCTGCCCGGCGTGGAGGTGGGTGGTGTGCCGGTCGCGTATGGGCGCGTGCTCGAGCCGTTCGGATTCCTCACCCTCGAGGCGACGGCGAACGGCTGGCAGGCCACCGCCCGCGATCTGACCGGGAAGCCGTTGATGCAGTGCAGCTTGACTGCCAGGGTATCCTGTCCGTCGCCATGAAGCGCGATGCGATACTTCGTCACCGGCGCGACGGGGTTCATCGGCGGACGGCTGGCCCGCCGGCTCGCCGCAGAGGGACATGACGTCACCGCGTTAGTTCGCAATCCGGCGGGGGCAGGCGATCTCGCCGCCGCCGGCATCCACCTCCACACCGGCGATATCACCGACCCGTCGACCATGCGCGACGGCATGCGCCGGGCCGACGGCGTCTTCCACGTCGCGGGATGGTACAAGATCGGCGTCCGCGATCCGAGTCCCGGCATGCGGGTGAACGTCGATGGGACCCGCAGCGTCCTCGAATTAGCGCGCGAACTCGCCGTCCCCAAGATTGTGTATACGAGCACGCTCGCCGTTTTCTCGGATACCGGCGGGCAGGTCGTCGACGAGACCTACCGGCACGACGGTCCGTGGCTGTCTGAGTACGATCGCACGAAGTGGCTGGCGCACTATGAGGTCGCCGAACCGATCATGCGGGCCGGGTTGCCCCTGGTGATCGTGCAGCCGGGTCTCGTCTACGGCCCGGGCGACACGAGTTCGCTGCGTCCGACCTTCGTCCAGTACCTCCGCCGCCGCCTTCCCGTGCTGCCGGCCCGGACAGGCTATTGCTGGGGTCACGTCGACGACATGGTGGCCGGCCACCTGCTGGCGATGGATCGCGGCCAGACCGGGCAGAGCTACATCATTGCCGGTCCCCCGCACACCCTGACCGGTGCGTTTGCCATCGCCGAGGAGCTGACCGGGATCCCGGCTCCGCGAATCCGCGCGTCGCCCGCAATGATGCGCGGCATCGCTCGATTCCTCGCCGCCGTGGGTCGTCCTGACGCAGCGGAACCACTGCGCGTTGCCGCGGGTGTGACGTATTGGGGAAGCAGCGCGAAGGCGGAGCGGGATCTGGGCTTCCGCGCCAGGCCTCTGCACGACGGGCTCCGCGAGACGCTTGACCATGAAATGCGGCTTTTGGGCCTGAGCCGCGCCGCGACCTGATCAGGCTCCTCAGGCGGTGCGCGCGCCCGCGCGGCCCCGCAGGCGCGGATCCAGGACGTCGCGCACGCCGTCGCCGAGCAGGTTGAACCCGAGCACGACCAGGGCGATCGCGATTCCCGGGAACGTCGACACCCACCACTGCGTGGTGATGTAATTCCGGCCTTCGGAAATCATCACGCCCCACTCCGGTGTGGGCGGCTGAGCGCCGAACCCGATGAACCCGAGGCCCGCGGCGGTGAGGATGATCCCGCCCATGTCGAGGCTGATCTGAATCACGATCGGACTGATCGCCCCGGGCAGGACGTGGCGGGCCAGGATCCGCAAGGGGCTGGCGCCCAGCGCGCGCGCAGCTTCGACGAAGTTTTCTTCCCGCAGCCCGAGCGTCACGCTGCGGGCGAGGCGGGCGTACGCCGGCCACGCCGCCAGGGAGATGGCGATCACGACGTTCTCCAGTGTCGGTTTCAGCGCGGCGGCGATGGCCATCGCCAGGATCAGTCTGGGGAACGCCATGAACATGTCGGTCACGCGCATCGCCACGTCATCGACGCGGCCGCGGAAGTAGCCGGAGATGATCCCCAGCGGCGCACCGATCACGGTTGCGATGACCGCCGCGAGCACGGCGATACGCAGCGAAATGCGGGTGCCGTAGAGGACCCGGCTGAAAATGTCGCGTCCCAGCGTGTCCGTGCCGAAGAGGTGGGCACGGCTGGGCGGTTCCAGCCGCTGGGCCAGATTCGTTCGCAGGGGATCGTACGGGGCCACCAGCGGGGCGATCGCGGCAATGGCCACGAGCAGTCCGATGATGACCACCCCGATCATCGAGAGCGGGTTGCGCAGCGTCCGCCAGATCAGGCTGCGGGCGCGGGCGCGCTCCAGCGCCGCATCCGGCGCGACGGCGGGCTGCGGCAGGGCGGTTCTACTCATAGCGGATCTTCGGATTCAAGATGCCGTAGGCCAGATCCACGACCAGGTTGGCGAAGGAAAAGATCAGCGCGATGAGGATCGTCACGCCCATGATCGCGGCAAAGTCCTGTGAGAGAATGGCGCTCGTGGCGTAGCGGCCCAGTCCCGGCCAGGCGAACACCGTCTCCGTCAGCACGGCTCCTTCCAACAGCCCGCCGTAGTAGATGCCGATGACGGTGACGATGGGCAGCAGCGCATTGCGCAGCGCATGTTTCATGACCACCGTGCGCTCGGCAAGCCCTTTGGCCCGCGCGACCTTGATGTAGTCAAGTCCAAGCACTTCGAGCATGCTGGCCCGCGTGATGCGCGCGATGCCGACCAGCGCGTGCGAGCCCAACACGATAGCCGGCAGCCAGAGATGGTGGATGGCGTTGCCGAACGCGGCGAAGTCACGAGCGAGGAGCGAGTCCACGAGGACCATCCCGGTGACAAACGGCGGCCTGGTCAGGAAGATGTCCATCTGGCCCGGGCCCGGCAGCACCCCCAGCCGGAAGTAGAAGATATAGAGCAGAATCAAGCCGAGCCAGAAGACCGGCATCGACAGGCCGATCAGCGAAAAGAAGCGCACGAGGTGGTCGATCCACCGGCCGTGCGTGACCGCCGAGATGACGCCGACGCTGACGCCGACCACCACCCCGATGACGATTGACGCCGTCGCCAGTTCGATCGTCGCCGGGAAGAACTCGATCAGGTCCCGGACCACGGGCCGTTTGGTTGCCAGCGACGTGCCGAGGTCTCCCTGCGCGAGGCGCTCGACGAAGCGGAAGAACTGTTCGTAGATTGGACGGTCGAACCCCCAGCGCCGGCGCAGGTCATCGATGAGGTCCTGCGGCGCCTGGGGGCCGAGGATCGCGCCGACCGGGTCGCCGGGGATGACGTGAGAGAGGAAGAACACGATGACCAACACGCCCGCGACGGCGACCGACGCGAGCAGCACCCGCCGGACCAGATATCCCCACATCGCCGGATGGAAAGGGGGCGAGA